>UQLZ01000008.1 GCA_900541935.1 uncultured Prevotellaceae bacterium
AAGCGGTTACTGTTGATTCACTTTGTATCCCATATTTGCGGGCTACTGCACAAACACCGATTCCGGTGCGTTCCACTTCCTGAACTACTGCCATTTTAAAAGGCATTGGATAATCTCGCTGCGTACGTTTAACATACTCTTGTTTAGTCTCTTTCATTTTTTGTTACTTTTTTGTGTAACGCTATGGCAGGACTAGACACATTGAGAAACAAAAAAGTACCGTTCATGATGTCTTATGAATGGCACTTTTTTCTTATATTTGCGCCTAAAAATACATCGGGAACTATGCTGGGGGCGTGACGAGCAAAAGACTTTCGGGAAAATACACGTAAACACTGAATTAGATGTATTAACTAATAAACATCACTTTAATATTATGGCAAAAATAAACAAAACTCATTTAATCATCTTGTTCGTCTTTTTATTGTGTGTAATTGTTGTTTCAATACAATTTTTGCACAAGCCAACTGACCATAAGAGTAACTATTCCCTTACAGATACTATATCTAAAATTGTATCAGAATATCCCGGTGAAATCGGAGTGGCGGTAATCATAAATAGCAGAGATACTATTACAGTCAATAATAAAAGTATCTATCCAATGATGAGTGTATTTAAGGTTCATCAGGCATTAGCCCTCTGCAATGATTTTGACAGCAAAAGGATTTCACTTGATACCTTGATAAGGATAAACAAGGGTAAACTTGATCCGAACACTTGGAGTCCAATGTTGAAAGAACATTCGGAACCTGAATTTTCCTTGCCAATTAGGAAACTGCTAAACTATACACTTATACAAAGCGACAATAACGTAAGTAATCTTATGTTCAAGAGATTGCTTGATATTGCCAAAACCGACAGTTTTGTTGCCACAATCATTCCACGTTCAAGTTTTCAGATAGCCTATACAGAAGAAGAAATGTCTGCCGACCATGATAAGGCATATTCAAACTACACATCACCTCTCGGAGCTGCAATGCTTATGAACCGATTGTTTACTGATAAGATTATTAGTGATGAAAAACAAGACTTCATTAAAAACACATTAAAAGAGTGCAAAACAGGTACAGACAGAATTGCGGCTCCGCTACTTGATAAGGAAGGTGTTGTCATAGCCCATAAGACTGGTTCAGGGTATATTAATGAGAACGGAATACTTGCAGCGCACAATGATGTAGCCTTTATACGTTTGCCCAATAATGAATACTACACACTGGCTGTATTTGTAAAGGATTTTAAGGGTAATGAAACACAGGCTGCAAAAGTCATAGCCCGTATATCTGAAACCGTATATTCATTATTGCCTCAATTTACAGAATAGCCTTTACGTTATACATTCAAGCCTCCGGCGTGGTTTTCGCTGGAGGCTTCTGATCTTTGAACATACAAAAAGCAAAAAGAAAGCGATATCGAAGCGTTATACCATAAAAACAACCTGCTGGTTATTACAAAATGATATTGCGTACCCAGCTGACCGATGCGGATCTCCCACCATGCGAACAAATCCCGGTAACAAAATGACAAAACGGACAATGTTCCTAACATGCCAACTTGTAAATGGGATGAATGATTTTCTTTTTCGCAAGTTGATTTTATAAAATTGCCGCCGACAGTTCGTACTTTCGGAAAAAGATGTTATATTTGCAAATGAAAGAGTTATTTGACAGCATAGCAACGCAAAACGCTGAAATTCGCACGGTTGCTAACTCGTTACCACTACTTCTCAAATAATTCGCTAAAAGTTTATTTCTCAATCGGTTAAGTCAAACCGATAAAAATCTAAAATATATTTTACGCTTCGGCATTGCCAAGCATCCGACTTACTTCGACAAAATGACAAACAACTGCATTACAATAAAAGGAGCATCTGTCAATAACCTGAAGAAGATAGATGTTGAAATTCCAAGGAACAAATTTGTCGTAATTACCGGACTTTCTGGCTCTGGCAAGTCATCTCTTGCATTCGACACGCTTTATGCGGAAGGTCAGAGAAGATATGTGGAAAGTCTTTCTGCTTACGCACGACAGTTCCTCGGCAAATTGCAAAAACCGGAATGCGACTACATAAAAGGGTTGCCTCCTGCAATTGCAATAGAGCAAAAAGTTAGCACACGAAATCCCCGAAGTACAGTCGGAACATCTACTGAAATATATGACTACTTACGTCTGCTTTTCGCAAGAATCGGACAAACAATATCTCCAATTTCGGGGAATATCGTTAAGAAGCATACTGTTGCTGATGTGATAAACTGTCTAAAGTCTTATCCAGAAGGAACAAAAGCAGCCATTCTTTCAAAAATCACAGTCCCAGAAGACAGGTCTTTTTCTGACCAACTTGACATTCTTATAAAGGAAGGTTTTTCAAGAGTTGAAGCCGAAGGGGCTTTTTACGAAATTGATGAAATAATTAATAATGGCGATTATAACAACGATAACTGCCACCTCCTTATCGACCGTATTGCCATTGCCTACGACAATGACTCCATTTCTCGGGCAACGGACTCTATTGAGACTGCTTTTAAAGAAGGTAACGGATTTTGCGTCCTAAAAATATGGTCTGAAGATGGTGTTAAGGAAGTTACTTTCTCAAACCGCTTTGAGGAAGAAGGAATGACTTTCAACGAGCCTAATGAACAAATGTTCAACTTCAATAACCCTATCGGAGCCTGCCCCACTTGCGACGGATTCGGCAAAGTTTTGGGTATTGATGAAGACCTTGTCATTCCAAACAAGGCTTTATCAGTATTTGATGATGCAGTTATGTGCTGGCGTGGAGAAGTGTCAAGCGAATGGAAACGCAATTTTATCAATGCTGCCGTCCCAATGGGCTTTCCTATCCACCGACCATATTACCAACTCACTGAAGAGGAAAGGAATCTACTGTGGCATGGTTCTGAAGGAGTAAATGGAATCGACAGTTTCTTCCAAATGGTTGAAAAGAACCTCTACAAAGTGCAGTACAGCACAATGAGGGCAAGATACAGAGGAAAATCAAGATGCCATGAATGCGATGGCAAAAGACTTAGAAAAGAGGCTCTATATGTCAAAATCAACGGCAAAGATATTAGTGAAATAGTAACTATGCCTATCAGCGAACTGAAGGTATGGTTTAACGAACTAACCCTATCCGATACAGAAAAGCAGATTGCAAAAAGACTTCTCACGGAGATTAACAACAGAATTGAATATCTAACTGAAGTTGGACTGGAATATCTAACTCTCGACCGACTCTCATCTACCCTTTCGGGCGGTGAAAGCCAACGAATCAATCTTGCAACAATCTTGGGAAGCGGTCTCGTTGGAACTGTATATATCCTCGATGAACCGAGTATCGGTTTACACGCAAGAGATACGGAAAAACTTATCAGAGTTCTTCGCAGACTGCAAAAGAAAGGAAATACAGTTGTCGTTGTTGAGCACGAAGAGGAAGTTATCAAAGCAGCAGACTACATCATTGACGTGGGTCCGGAAGCCGGCAGACTGGGTGGCAAGATTGTATATCAAGGCGATGTTGCAAACCTTCAGAAAGCATCAGACAGTTATACGGTAAAATATCTAACTGGAGAATTACAAATACCAGTGCCATCTCCTCGACACAGATGGAGAAACTATATAGAAGTCAAAGGTGCCGCTGAAAATAACCTTAAGGGCATAGACGTTAAATTCCCTTTGGGTATTATGACTGTTGTTACAGGAGTAAGCGGATCTGGTAAATCAACTTTAGTAAGAGATATTTTATACAAGTCACTTCTCAGAGCATTAGGTCTTGGAGGAGATACACCTGGCACGCACCTTGAACTGACTGGTGACATATCCCTTATTCACTCTGTAGAATTTGTTGACCAAAACCCAATAGGCAAATCAACTCACAGTAATGCGGCAACCTATCTGAAAGCGTTTGACGAAATACGCAAACTCTTTGCCGACCAACAAGCATCAAAGCAAATGGGATATTCTCCAAGCCACTTTGCTTTTAATGTTGACGGGGGAAGATGTGAGGAATGCAAAGGAGAAGGAAAAATCACAATCGAGATGCAATTCATGGCAGACATCACAATCCCTTGTGAAAGTTGCCACGGCATGCGATACAAACAGGAAATTCTCGACATCAGATACCACGGTAAGAATATATATGACGTTCTTAATATGACCGTTAACCAGGCTATCGAATTTTTTTCTGAAGGAGATTCCAGTTATGATGCAAAAATCATAAAGCGGCTCAAGCCTCTACAAGACGTTGGTTTAGGTTACCTAAAACTTGGGCAATCTTCTTCCACTCTTTCTGGTGGAGAAAATCAGAGAATAAAACTGGCAAATTATCTTGCAGCAGCAAAACAGACCCCATCTATTTTCATTTTTGATGAACCAACAACCGGACTGCACATTCACGATATAAATACGCTGCTTAAAGCATTCGGCAAACTAATATCTGCAGGTCACACGATAATAATCATTGAGCATAATATGGATATTATAAAAAATGCAGATTACGTTATTGACTTAGGCCCTGAAGGCGGGAAAAATGGCGGATACCTGGTTGCAACAGGAACACCTGAAGAAATAGCCCAATGCGAAAACTCCTACACAGGCAAATTTCTTAAAGACAAACTCCAAATATAATCCATAACTTATACTAAATTCAATCGAAATATCTGTTCCCTTTTTGACTTAATCTGGCTAAAACACTAATAAAACCCCAAAATAATAGAGACTCGCTTCTCTATTATTTTTTCAACCACCTATAAGCAAATAAGCCGTCACCTAAAAAGGCAACGGCAAATATTCAGTTTTCGTCAACTAAATCTTACTTGCTTGCGATAGAGGATGAAACTGTCAAACGAAGACGGCCTTTAGCACGACGACGTGCAAGAACCTTGCGTCCGTCAGGTGTTGACATTCTTTCACGGAATCCGTGTTTATTCACTCTCTTTCTGTTTGATGGTTGGAAAGTTCTTTTCATTTCTATTTATCTTATTTCGTTATTATAATCTATTTTTCGGACTGCAAAGTTAGTTAGAATTTTAAAATAATCAAAACTTTAGCTCAATAATTATCTAATTCTATCTGCACTTTTCAGTAATTTTTCGTCTTTTTCTATCCTACCCCTTGCCAAAAGTACAAAAATGAAGGCAAATGGAGCAGCGCATGCGGCCAAGGAAAGACTGAACTTTTCGCCTTCTGGCAATGTGAAAATACCCAAACCTAATAGCAATGTAGCAACTAATGTTAGCAACATAACTACTGAGCAAAGTGTTTTCTGCAATTTAAGCACTTTAAACTTGAATATTGTAATTAACGACATTACAGCACTCAATGCAACCAGAATAAAATATCCAACCATACTTGACGGGATTGGCTGCCCCGAAAATATAGTTGATAGAGATGCATCATAACTATAATGAGGAGACACGACACTAAATGCCGGCACAAATGATGCAATACCCAAAACCAACACCGCCATTAGCAAATAGACGGTTTGCCATCTTTGTATAACCATAACTGTATTTTTTCTTATTTAGATTACAAAATTAGCAAATAAATAATACAAAACACAATATGCCTACATATTTTCCCAAAATTATTGGCATGCTTTTTGTTTTATTCATTATATTCGCAACATAATTAATAAGTTATGAACATAAACGAAATACCGCAATTTAAGGCAACAGTTCTCAGTCATATAAACTCTGGAGAGTTGCATGACGCATTCTCCAAACTAAAATCTATGGCTAACGATGTGCCAGACTACTATACTTTAAGCAAATTAGAGACTCTCGAAGAAACTTATAAATATATGATTCGTTACGCTGTTGACGGTTCGGAGGACAGCGAACGAGATAAAATTTACACTCAAATCAAAGATGATTTGAGCAAATTATGCTTTTCTCTAACTAAAGATATTACTGCAAAAAATTCAACTTTGCTATATTATTCCACATATCGATATTTGAAAAGCAACAATAAAAACATTGAAAACCTATTAGCAAGCATTGCAGAGCAGCAATCTATTATAGACCTTTACAACAGTCAGGATAGCATTGACCAAAGCGTATCAATACAAAACAGACGAAAATACGATGACATTTGCTCTGACCTGTTTAAGGCAATTTGGGTTAACGAACTTTCTTCCTCAAACTGCACTTATCTCAAGAATTTCTTCTCAAATCCAAAAGCAGACGACTCTTTACTTTGCCTTATCGCATGTGCTTTAATGCTAAACTGTAATAATGAGTTTAACGAAAACTCAGCAACCCTGCTTTTCGACCTATACGAATTTAACAAAAACAAGGACTCCGCTATAAAGATTCTTGTTTGCCTGCTCATCACTCTATATCTTAATAGAAACGATATAACAGGCAGCAATAATGTTACTCTTCGCATTCAGAATCTAATTTCAGAACAAAGTATTAAAGATGATATAAGAAACGTTTTTCTGCAACTCATCCGTAGCCGTGGAACTGAAAAAATCAAACAAAAAGTTCAGACAGAATTAAATCCAAAGTTCTTCAAACTCGATCCAGAATTGAGAAAAAAACTACAGTCTGAGTCATTTGACGACCCAGAGGCATTTGCCTCAAATCCCGACTGGCAAGAAATGCTTGACAAATCAGGCATTGCAGACAAAATGATGGAACTAAATAAGATGCAAATGGAAGGAAGTGACGTTTTTCTTGCTTCATTCGCAAAACTTAAAGACTTTCCTTTCTTCAGCAACATTTCAAACTGGTTCTTGCCATTCGATAACAAGCAAGCAGATGTTGCTTCTCTTCTAAAAGGCCAAAGCAATGCTCTAATAAGCCTAATAAACAAAGCAGGAGCATTCTGCGACAGTGACATTTATTCTTTCATAATGTCTCTTGCATCTGTCCCAGAGCAGCAAAGAAACATGATGCTTGGAGGATTTGATGACCAAAACAGCCAATTAATGGAAATGGAAAGCGCGAAACTGCCAAATCCTAAAGAAGTTAGGAAAAACATAGCAAACAGATTCATTCAGAATTTATACAGGTTCTTCAATCTGTTTCCACGAAAGTCTGAATTCTGCTACTCAAGGATTAATCCATTCCGGACTTCGCTTAACCTTTTCGACATTCCATACATAAAAGATTTCATTTCTGATATAGACAGTCTGAAACTTATTGGTGAATTTTATTTCAATCAGGAACTTTTCACTGATGCTCTTAACATATTCCGACAAATCGAACTCATAGATGGACCTTCGGCAACTGTTTACCAAAAAATAGGATTCTGCTACGAAAAAATGCAAGACTTTGATAAAGCAGCCGAATATTATGACAAAGTAAGCCTTATCAAAAATAATGATGTATGGACCCTAAAGCACCTTGCTTCATGCTACAGACAAAGTGGGAACATTGAAAGAGCAATAAATACATACTCTGCAATACTCGAACTTGACAATGAAAATATACCAATTACTAAAGCAATTGGTATATGCCTTATGGAATCAAAAAGATACGAGGAGGCTCTTAAATTCTTCTACAAAGCAGAATATCTTGCTCCACAAGGGGTTAAGTCTATAAGACCTATTGCTTGGTGCTCATTCCTTGCACGAAACTATGAGCAAAGTATAAACTATTACAATAAGATTATAAATACATCAGAAAACAAAGACGCAAACGACTTCATTAATAGAGGCCATGCTTATTTGACTGAAGGAAACAGCAGTAAGGCCCTTGAAAATTATATTACAGCCGCAAAAATCACAGGCATAGATTCCGCTATCGCTTCAATAAATAATGACAGACATTACCTGGTTGAACGAGACGTTGATAATCAAATTGTCACATTTATCACTGAAAAAATTAAATATGACTACCATAATTAAGCATTCAATAACATATTTATATAAAATTCACACTTTTTTGATGTAACTTTGCAAAAAACTAATTGATTTAATAAATATGAATAGCATTATTAAAAAATCACTAATCCCAATTTTATTAGCAGCCCCACTTATGACTAACGCTGAAAATATATTTTTTGAGGAGTTTAAGACAACGCACAATGTTGTTCCTTTTGACAGAATCGAAAAAAGTTTCTATGAAGAAGCCGTTGATAGCGGTATCAAATTGGCTAAGCAAGAAATTGCTGCCATCGTAAACCAACGCTCCGTTCCAACTTTCGAAAATACGATCGTTCGCTTTGAGCGCTCAGGAGAAATGTTGGACCGCGTATTGTCAACATTCTACCCTATTCTTTCTGCTGACGGTGATGACGAGATGAACGAAATTTCTATGCGAATCGCTCCTAAATTGTCAGAATATTCAACAAGCATCACTCTCAACGAAGCACTTTGGCAAAGAATCAGGCACGTTTACGAAAACCGTGATAAAGAAAACCTCGACACTGAGGATATGACTCTATTAAAAGAAACCTACGAATCTTTTGCTCGTAACGGTGCGAAATTGGAAGGTGAAGACCGCGAAACTTTCAAAAAACTTTCTGCGGAACTTTCTCAACTATCTTTGCAATTTGAACAAAACACTGTAAAAGAAACTGCCACTTTCGAAATGTGGCTGACTAAAGATGACCTTGCCGGTCTTCCTGAAAGCTCTATCGAAGCTGCCGCTCTTGCTGCCAAGCAAAAAGGCAAAGAAGGCCAATACCTTATCACTCTACAGGCTCCTTCTTATATGCCTTTCATGAAATATTCTTCTCGCCGAGACCTTCGCCAAAAATTACATAACGCATACGGCAGAAAGAACACTTCTGGCGAATTTGACAACACTAAGATTATGGCAAGAATAGCTGAAATCCGTTTGCAAATTGCGAACCTCCTTGGCTACAAGACACACGCTGAATATTCTTTAGGTAAAACAATGGCGGAAAACCCTGAGAACGTTTACAAACTTCTTAACCAACTTCGCGACGCATACATGCCGGCTTGGAAAAAGGAATACAAGGAACTTTCTAAGTTTGCCAACAAGTATGAAGGAAAGAAAATCGACCTTCAGGCTTGGGACTACGCTTACTATGCTAACAAACTCAAAGATGAGAAATACTCTTATAACGATGAAGAACTTCGCCCATACTTTGAGTTGAACAATGTTATAAAAGGTGTATTCGGCTTGGCTACAAAACTTTACGGACTACAATTCACAGAAAACCAAAATATCTCCGTTTACCATCCGGAAGTTAAGTCTTTCGACGTTACAGACGCTAATGGTGACTTTGTAGGAGTGCTCTATACTGATTTCTTCCCTCGCGACACTAAACGTGGAGGCGCTTGGATGACTGAATTTAGAGCAGAGCAAACAGTTGACGGCGTTAGCCAAAGACCTCACGTTACTTTGACTATGAACTTCACAAAACCAACAGAAGATAAACCATCTCTTCTAACTTTCTATGAAGTTGAAACATTCCTTCATGAGTTTGGTCACGGCCTACACAGCCTCTTAGCAACTACAAAATATTCTTCACTTGCAGGTACAAACGTTTACCGTGACTTTGTAGAGGTTCCTTCTCAATTCAACGAAAACTACCTTACTCAAAAAGAATATCTTGACAGTTTTGCTAAACACTATATTACAGGCGAACCAATCCCGCAAGAACTTGTTGACAAAATCATCAGTTCATCTCAGTTTGGAGCCGCACACGCTTGCCTTCGTCAACTTTACTACGGATATCTTGATATGGCTTGGCACACTATAACTGCTCCTGTTTCTGATGTTTTCGCTTTTGAAAATGAAGCAACTAAAGATGTTGCTTTATTCCCTACAGTTGAAGGTTGCATTACGGCTCCTTGCTTTACTCATATCTTCTCCGGCGGTTATGCTGCAGGATACTACAGTTACAAATGGGCTGAAGTTATTGAAGCAGATGCTTTCCAGCACTTTGCTGAAACAGGTATCTTCAATCAGGAAACTGCAAAATCATGGAGAAACAACGTACTTAGCCAAGGCGGCACTCAAGCGCCAATGATTCTATACAAAAAATTCAGAGGACAAGAACCAGGTATCGACGCTCTTCTTTAAGAGACGGTATTAAAAAGGCTAAAAAGTAACATAAATTAATAACAATAGAAAGGGGTTGTGTCAAAAGAACTTTTGATGCAACCCCTTAATTTTTTTTATATTTGACTAATGCAGAACATTGCATAAGACAATATTATAAACCTCTATTTATAGCAAAAGGACTATTACTCTAACATAAATTCCACTTCCTGTACTATCTGATTTGCAATTCGCTTTAATGTTATTGTCTTACTGCTATCCACTTCCTTCTTTGCCGCAGAATAAAGTTTGTCAGTATTGCTGATTTTTCTAAGAATTAGCAAATTCATTGCGAGACGGTATGCAAAGTACCTCATTTTCTCTTCTGTTGATTCCATATATTTATGCACTAATTCCTCGCTGCCGTTGATATATCTGACAAGGCGGAAACAAAGAGTATCAATAAGTTCGAAAGTTTCTGCCTCTAAAGCCCATTCTTCGGCTTTAGCGAGGTCAAATTCCTCTATTGGATATACCATTGTAGCAAACATTTTACTTTCTCGTGTTGAATCGTTTGCCCACATCCATTCAGCAAGTTCTACGCTTTTTCCACTCTTTGCCGCTATTTGCTCCAATTGTGGCATTTGCAGTCCGAAGATTATTTTGTAAGGATTGCCTGCCTTTCTCAAAGTATCGGCAATTTCACCATTTCTCAATGAAAAGAAATCGCTCTTTATCTGACGTATCTGTTCTTTAAATTCCATATCTTTATATTTCGTTTTGCACCTGCGCAAGGTACCAGTTTTCTCCATTAAATTCAAGTTTGACAACATTTAGGATAACAAGGTTTGCTATTGCTTCCTTCAATGACTTTCGTGACAGTTTTATCTCCGCATATAGAGAGTCAATCGTCACCCTACCAAGTTTTACAATATGCTCCAAAACCAAAGCCTCGTTATCAGCGTATGTTGCAGTTCGTTTTGAAGATTTCTGCAGTTTCACTATGTCAGCAATTGAACCAGGCACTTGGATATTTTCATCGCGATACCGATAGTACGCTTTCCATTTGCCGGACTCATCGATTGCATAAACCAATTTATCGGACTTCTGAATATCTACCCATAGGACGAACTTACCAGCAACATTATACAATTTATACGAAACTTTCTGTGATGGTTTGCAATAGGAAGAAGCGGCGTAGTCAATCATATAATACTCCTCATCGCCTTTCATTCCCGCAATTGAGCCGTTGTCCTTAACTCCAATCAAAAGCCTTCCACCGTCATTATTCGCAAAGGCAGCAATACTCCGCGAAATCTTCTTCGAGTCTGTTATGGCAAACTTGAAGTCCTGATGCTCGTGCTCGCCTTCCTCAATCAACTCAAGAAGGAAATCCTTGCGGTGGATGGCTCGGAAGTTCTTAAAATCACAACTATCCATTCTCTTCCTTTCTTTTTTTATATAATTGATATGAGTTTGCTATATTGTGCCAGATACTGTAGAAGCCACCTGCTATTGCCGTAATTGGCGTAAAGAAGGTATATCCAAGCCAGATGGCAAGAACAGTATTTTTCTGACCAAGAGTCTGTCCGCATGTAATCTTATCGCCGTATAAGCCACCAATCTTTCTGCCAAGGTAGAATTGAAGAAAGCAGCATATAAGAGAAATGGCGGCAATGCCGAAATGGTAAGGCATAGGAATATTTGTATGGTATATCGTTTTTGCAGTCATAGCCATCGCCAACGATAACGCAACAGACCACATGTAAAATGGCAAGTCAGGAAACTTGGACAAAAAGGCATGCAGTTTTGGAAGCAGTTTACGAACGAGCATTGCCGCTATTAATGGCAAGAGCAATAATGGAAATACTTTACCTATAATTAATGCAAAAGCCGTTATAAACGAAACTCCCACCTGTGGGTGAATAAGCGGTACAAAAAGCGGAACCACCAAAGCTGTTACGAGATTAATCAAAATAAGATAAGTTGTATTGTTTGCAACGTTTCCACCTAATTTGCGTACAACAACCGCCGCTGCCGTTGCCGTAGGGCAAATAAAGCAAAGCATAGCACCTTCAACAAGGGCCTTGATGCCTGTGTCGGTAATATTCATTGCAACGAATGAAAGAGCGGAAAATGCCAGTACTTGAATGCCAAGCAGCCAACCATGCCACTTGCAGGGCTTTAAGTCATGCAGTTCAATACGGCAAAAAGTAAGAAAAAGCATCGAGAAAATCAGCAGCGGCTGTAGATATGACACAATACTGCTCGCTGCTGCTCGTGCAGCGCCTGGTAAAGGTAATTGAATATACAGGCAATATACCGAAACGCCAAAAATCATTGCTATCGGCAGCATCCAATTCCTTATAAAATCCAAAAGCCTCATACGATATTCAAATTTACCTGCAAAGGTACTCCTTATTAACTAAACAAACAAAACAACCAACATTCCAATAATAAACTTTATACAAAAACAAAGCGGCGAAACCCGTATGATCTCGCCGCCTTAGTTATATAAAATTTATTAAGCCTTCTTTGAAACTCGGCTACCCACCAATGCGTAGAATAACAAGTAACCAAGAGCAACTACTGGTACCCAGTATGAAGTAATGTAGTTAGTTGCATCTGCAACAGCACCTTGAACCAAAGGAAGGATACCGCCACCGCAAACCATAACCATAAAGAAACCAGAAGCAACTGCAGTATATTTGCCCAATCCCTCAACAGCAAGGTTGAAAATTCCGCCCCACATCACTGATGTGCAGAGACCGCAGAGGATAAAGAACAATACACTGATTGGTGCTTCAACCATCTCAAATGAGAGTGTAGAAGAAACGCCTGGTACTGATACCTTAACGTCTGCCGGCATCATGATTGCTATAATTAAGAACAGGATAGCAACTAATGCAACTGTTGTCAACATCACTCTACTTGAAATCTTTGCACCAAGAACACCACCAACCAAACGGCCGATAAGCATCAAGAACCAGTACATACCAACGAGAGAGCCTGCAATTGCAGCATTCATCCCCAAATCGTTTGTCATATAAAGGTTAGCCATATTAGGAATACCTACTTCAATACCTACATAAAGGAAGATAGCAACGATACCGCCAATATAGTGGCTGAACTTGAATACGCCACCCAAAGAAACCTTTTCGCCTTGCTCTTTAGCCTCAAGAATAGGTTCCGGCAATTTAGAAAGCAATAGGACAATAAACGCAAGTACAAAAATACCCATTGCAATATACAATGCCTTGTGAGCATCTACCAAAGTGCAGTCCTTCAAATTGTCACCCATAAGGTAACCTACCAATACCGGGCAGATTGTTGCAGCCAAAGAGTTTGTTGCTCCACCAAATTGAATCAACTGATTACCCTTCTTTCCGCCACCACCAAGAGTGTTAAGCATAGGATTAACAACTGTATTAAGCATACACATTGAGAAACCGGCAACGAAGGCACCGCACAAATATACGGCGAAAATCATTTCTGGGTTAAGCAAACTTGAGATAAACATTAAGACAACGCCTACCAAGCCTACCAAAACGGCTGCTATTGCTGAGAACTTATAGCCTTTGCTTTGAAGAATCATACCTGCTGGAAGACCCATAAACGCATAAGCGATGAAGTTTGCAGCATTTCCTAACTGCGACTCAAACACACTAAGAGACAATTGCTCTTTCAAAATAACTCCGAATGGATTCTGAAATCCAGTCACAAATGAAATCATTGCGAACAAAAAGAACATTACGATAATCGGTAATGTGTAGTTCTTTTTTTCCATTTCCATAACAAATTTAAGTATAGGTTTTTAAGTAAATAATTGTTGTCAGTTTAAAACGAATTCTTAATTCGCTATAAAATTAATTCAAAATATTGAATACCGATATAGATTAAGGAAAATATTTACCAAAATGGCAACTATTTATTCCATTGGAGTAAATTTTCCATCAGTTGTCCAATAATATTTATGCTCAACATCATAGAGCATAAATTAGTCAATATTGGCGTTCCCCAAATATAGAACTTCCAATCCTGATCATAGTGCTACCCTCTTCCATTGCATAAACATAGTCATCACTCATTCCCATGCTTATTTCCTTAAAATAAGGTTTATCTGACATAATGCCAGATTTTAGTTTATCAAAAATACTTTTAGCAGCGGAGAACTCTGACTTTATTTCATCAACATCTTCCGTATTTGTAGCCATAGCCATAACGCCACATATCCTGACGTTCTGTATTTCCGCAAGGAAATCTTCAGTAAGCAGCAACAAGCATTCTTCAGCATCAAATCCGAATTTACTTTCTTCCTTTGCAACATATACTTGCAGAAGGACGTCAACAACCTTGCCTATTCTCGCCGCTTCCTTATTGACATATCTGAGCAGATGCTCTGAGTCAATACTATGTATAAGTGATACACCCGGAACAAGTGCCCTAACTTTATTAGTTTGCAAATGCCCGATAAAGTGCCAGCGGATATCTTTGGGGAGGTCCTTTACTTTTTGTGCAAGTTCCTGGACCCTGCTTTCCCCAAAATCCCGTTGCCCGGCATTATATGCCTGCATAATGGCTTCTGCCGGATGAAATTTGGAAACAGCCACAAGGGTTACTCCATCCCTAATGGTTTTGGAAATTCTTTCTATATTGGCTGCTATATCCATAATATTACTTATTTGATTCTCCCCCAAGGTCAGCGTTATAGACATCCATTATCATTGTCTCTGTAATAGATGCAATCTCAAAGTCTGCCTGAGTATCTTTCATATTCTTCATAAAGTTATCGTATGCACCTTTGAAGTCTGAAGCCTGAACCATCATATAGTTGGCAGTCTTTTTCTCAACGCCTGTCTTCTCGTCAATAGTAACAAAATTAACTTTTACCTTATACCACTTGTCACTTTCTGCATCTTCAGCCCAGAAAATTTCCGCAGTATTTGTTCGCTTAACAGCAGTCACCTTATAATCTCCAGAAATGAACGGAGTTATCTCTTCTGTAATTCTTGCTTCTGCTTCTGTAAATGACAAAGCATCTACCAAGTATGGCTCTGTAACTGCTTTTGGCATACCATTCTCCGACATCTTGTCATATTTCACTTTACATTCAAACCATGTTGCCATATCTTCTTATTTTTTTAAATTCAAACACAAAATTACCAAAAAAATAATTTACACGCGACATTATTTTAATTTTTCATCCTCAATTTTATTGTTTTTTACCAATTAATTGCTAAGTTTGTGATAAAGAAATCCAATATGAAACAAAGAAGCGAAACCCTATTCAGCAAAGGGCTTACAACCTTTTCCAACATTGGAAGGTTCTACATAGATGGTTTTAAAGAAATGACCATAGGAAAAACTCTATGGACTATCATTATTATAAAACTATTTATAATTTTCTTTATACTCAAACTATTTTTCTTTCCAAATTATCTTAATTCGCAATGCGATAATGATGACGAGAAAGCTCAACTGGTACGAAAAGAATTAATAAACAAATAAAACTATTATGGATAACCTAATTGAACTGGTTGATTGGTCACGCGCACAATTTGCGCTTACCGCAATCTATCACTGGCTATTCGTTCCCCTTACATTAGGACTTGGAATAATCATAGCCATTATGGAGAGCATCTATTTCCGTACAAAAAGCGAGAAATGGCTTGCCACAACAAAATTTTGGATGACAATTTTCGGGATAAACTTCGCTATAGGCGTTGCCACCGGAATCATTCTTGAGTTTGAATTCGGAACAAACTGGTCTAACTACAGTTGGTTTGTTGGCGACATTTTCGGTGCGCCTCTTGCCATTGAGGGAATACTCGCCTTCTTTATGGAATCAACATTTATCGCTGTTATGTTCTTCGGCTGGAAACGCGTAAGCCCTAAATTCCACCTTGCATCAACTTGGTTGACCGCCATCGGTGCAAGTATCTCTGCCCTTTGGATTCTGGTTGCCAACGCTTGGATGCAGCATCCTGTTGGTATGGAATTCAATCCGGAAACGATGAGAAACGAAATGGTTGACTTTTTTGCAATTGTGGCGTCACCAATGGCAGTCTATAAATTTTTCCACACAGTGATGAGCGGATGGGCACTTGCTGGTGTATTTGTGGTAGGTATCAGTTGCTGGATGCTTTTAAAGAAACGCAACACTGAGCATTGCTTCAGAAGTCTGAAAATAGGCGGTTGGGTAGGTTTTATCGGCATTCTCGCCACTATTGCTACTGGCGACGGCTCAGCAGTCACAGTTGCCCAGCACCAGCCTATGAAACTTGCAGCAATGGAAGGTTTATATAACGGAAAGCACGGTCAGGAAATCGTTGCAATCGGTATCCTCAACCACGATAAGAAGTACAACGATAATCAAGAACCGTTTGTATTCGACATTTCTATACCTTACGGATTGTCTCTCCTTGCTTCGCACGATGCAAACGCCTTCGTTCCAGGTGTAAACGACATTATTAATGGCGTTTCTTATACTCCTGAGGGTGAAAAAATAAATACCGTTTCATACGAAGAACGCATACAAAGAGGCAAGGCTGCAATTGCCGCCCTCGCTGAATTTGACAAAGCGAAAAAGGCAGGTGATGACGCTAAAGCAGAATCATTGAAATCAGAGATTTGAAAGACTTCAAATACTTCGGTTACGGTCACCTGACTTCTCCAGAAGAAGCCATTCCAAATATTCCTCTTACTTTCTACACATTCCACGTTATGGTTATTCTTGGTGGTTTCCTTTTTGTATTCCTTGCAATAGCATTGGTTTTTGCTTACAAGCGCAACCTCTTGGAGAAGGTAAACAAATTTGAATGGTTCTACAAACTTGCAATAATTTCCATACCGCTCGTTTACATCTGCAGTGTATGCGGATGGGTCGTTGCAGAAGTTGGCCGCCAGCCATGGACAATTCAGGACCTTATGCCTAACAGCATTGCAATATCAGATATTAGCGCATCCTACGTTCAAACAACGTTCTTCATCTTTGCCGTTATCTTCACAGCATTGCTAATTGCTGATATCTGCATAATCTCTAAGCATATAAGAAAAAAATCACTCACAGATTTAGAAACCGCAAAATAACATCACAATGATTACATACGAATTTCTACAAAATTACTGGTGGCTGCTAATCTCTATATTGGGAGCTGTTCTGGTTCTGCTGATGTTTGTTCAAGGCGGACAAACCTTATTGGTCTGCTCTAAGGACGAAGCATTCAAGACAATGATAATCAACTCTCTTGGCAAACGCTGGGAGTTAACATTCACGACCCTTGTTGTCTTTGGCGGCGCATTCTTTGCATCCTTCCCTCTTTTCTACTCAACAAGTTTTGGAGGTGCATACTGGCTATGGATGCTTATTCTATTCACATTCGTTATTCAAGCCGTTTCTTATAAATATCGCTCTAAGGAAGGAAACATATATGGTGCAAAACTTTATGAAACTCTCCTTGCCATAAACGGATTTTTTGCTCCTTTGCTTATCGGTGTTGCTGTTGGAACTATTTTCTTTGGCGCAGAATTTACCGTTAGCAAAACAAATATCCTAAACTCCAGTGCATCAACAATATCTCAATGGGGTGAATGGCACGGCTTGGAAGCAATCTTCAATATTAAGAACCTAATCTTAGGCTTTACTGTCCTATTCTTGTCTAAGACTTTGGGTTCTCTCTACTTGATTAACAACATCAACGACAAACCTACAGAAGACAAGTTGAAGAAGCATCTCCTTTATGATGCCCTGATATTCGTTGTATTCTTCATTACTTTCGTAGCCGTTCTATTGGCCTCTCCAGGCGTTGAATATGATGAAACTGGTTACAGATGGGTAGAATTCAAATACTTAAACAATGTTTTTGAAATGTGGTGGTGTTTAGTAATGATTTTAGCAGGAACAATCTTAGTCCTCATCGGAATTGCAGAAACAATCTTCAAAAACGGATATAAAAAAGGCATTTGGTTCTCTGGTTTAGGCGTTGTTTTGGTTGTCCTGACTCTTTTCTGGATTGCCGGTTATAACAATACTGCCTACTACCCTTCTATATTAGACGTTAACAGTTCTTTGACTATCAGAAACAGTTCTTCAAGCGAATTTACGCTAACAACAATGAGCATTGTTTCTCTTCTTATTCCGTTTGTTCTGGCATACATCATCTATGCGTGGAGATCGCTTGACAAGAAAAAGATTACAAAAGCGGATATAGAAAAAACTTCGTCTGACGAAAAATACTAATTAATAATTAATATAAGCAAGTATGTGTTATAATAACGAATCTAAAAACAGAACAAATAAACAGTTATACTTTGACAATATCGACAAGATAGAAAACTTAAATTACTCAAAGATTGATGATAAATATCTGAGAGTCCTACAAATTAACACAATACTTGCTTATATTTTTTTAATGTCAACAACCTTACTTCTATCTCTTATCGAAGAACCGAAGTTAAAAGGCATTGCTTTGATAGGAGCAGAAAGCATACTCTTTATTTCATTCATTTTCAATATGTTCCTACTGCGTTCAGCCCATATATTCAAGGGATACGCAATTCGTGAGCACGACATCACCTACCGTTCTGGCATCATTTTCACTACTTTCGTAACAATCCCTTTCTGCAAAATTCAGCAAGTAAGCATACGCCAAAATCCAATAACACGGATTTTTGGTCTATACTCTATTGATATTGTAAACGGTGCTCAAGGCCTTAACCGCACAACAATTCCGGGACTTACTGAAGAACGTGCTAACGAAATAAAAGCAATAATAACAGAAAGGATAGCAAATGAAAATAAATGATTTTTCTTTACCAAGGAGAATGAGCAAAAGTGCCTTTATCATTATATGGGCACAAACCTTAATGTCGATTCTAAAATTAATCGTTATTTTCGGTATTATATCAATCATAAATAAAGAAGGAGACGATATAAAAGACGCTTTTGTAAAGGTTCTTTTAATCTCAATTGGGATTATTGCCTATTCTGCCATTTACGCTGCCATTAACTATTATTTCAAGAAATTCTATGTTGAAAACGGCAATCTGATTTTTATACACGGTATCTTTAACAAGGAAACCAAAAGCATTCCTTTACAAAAAATACAGTCACTGCGAACAAAGCAAGGTCTTATATACAGGTTGCTAAATATGAGGGGAATTTCTGTTGACACTCTTGCCTCTAAAGGTTCTGAAATAGAACTTATCCTTGATGAATATGACTGGAGACTGCTAATAGACAAAATAGAAACAGGAAACACACAAGAAAACTTGCCTTCAGAAACTACTATCAAAGAACAAGTAGCAACACTTCATTTCAGTAATCAGAACTTACTAAAAGGTGCATTTTGCCAAAACCACCTTAAAGGAATGATTATCCTATTGAGTCTTGCAACTGCCCTATTTGATCAGATTCGGTCTTTCAATGAAGCACTATTCGACTCCATCGAAAACTACATAACTTCACTTGTTCTCTCAACATCATTTACTGCAACCATTGTTATTGCAATAATTGTACCTGTCTATATGGCAATCCTTATATTATGGATTTGCAAGGTCTTTCTGCAATATTACGATATGAACCTGTCCATAAAGACTGACCAACTGACATTTGAATACGGACTAATAACCCGCAACACTGCAAAATTCTCTTTTGATAAAATCTGCACCGTCAAAGTCAAACAAAACTTTTTGGAAAAATGGTTTGGCTGCAGTACAATTATGCTAAAACAGGCATTGAATGCCACAGACGAGGAGAAAGACTCTGACATAAAGATTTACGGCTCTAATTCCTCATCAAATTTTCTTAAATGGTGGTTGGGAGAGAATTTCACCTCTTCGGAAACAATCGCCTCTGCCAAATCGGGTTTAGGCGTATTTGCATACACAGTCAGATTTGACATTATAATTACCACAATCGCCTGCTGCATAATATTTTCATTTGACTTATACTTCCTCGTTGGATTGCTTGCTATTTACATAATTACATCAATTATAAAAGGCTACTTAGCAATAAAGAGGAGCAGCATAACGCTAAAAGAAGAATACGTTGAAATCAGTTGCGGAAAACTGGCTGAAGTAAAAAACTACTGCAAATACAGCAACATCGAAGTTGTTCGCTTAAGGCATACCATATTCACGCCTTTTTATCACAAAGTTATCCTTAGCATATCAACAAACGGGACAGTATTTAATATTCGCAGTCTCGAAGAAAAAGAAGCAAGAAAAATCTATGAACTACTTCTGTATAAAATCTAATACAAAAAAGAATGCAAGCGAATTATCACCAATACACTCAGTTAAAATTTTTATATTTTTAGTCCTGCCATAGATTTAGTCATCAAAATACTTGGCTCCTATATCCTACATTAAACAACAGAGGAATGGGAAATATTTAAAGAAAATATCTTCAAATGATAATGACCTGCTAAAATTGACTATTTTTAAATTACATTGGAACAGCAAAATCATTTAATTTAGAATCACATCAAGAAATCATTCCTTTATTCCATAGATTTTAAGTATCTTTGCAATAATGAGCGATTTTTATAAAACAATCAAGGCACCGGCAGAAGGTCTGTACAAGGAGAAAATGAGTAAGTTTATCTCATTTGCTCACCCTATTGAATCCGCTGAAGAGGCTAAAGAAATAATCAAGAAATACCAAAAAGAGTATTATGATGCCCGCCATGTTTGCTGGGCATATATGCTTGGCAGAGAAAGAACAAACTTTCTCTCAAATGATAACGGAGAACCGTCAGGCACAGCTGGAAAACCCATACTTGGCCAGATAAATTCATTTGAACTGACTAATATTCTTATCGTCGTTATCCGCTACTTCGGCGGTATCAAGCTTGGCACATCTGGACTTATTGTTGCTTACCGAGAAGCGGCAGCAGAGGCTATTAGAGCAAGCGAGATAATGGAGTGTCATGAAATGGCAAACATTGAGTTTACATTCCCTTACCTAGCCATGAACGACGTTATGAAAGTTGCCAAATCTTCAGACGTAAGCATAGTTGAACAAATATTCGACAATGCTTGTCAGATGACTGTTGCCACACGCCTTGACTATGCAGACGCTGTAAAGAAACGCCTGACAGACATTGACGGCGTTACACTTAAAAAAGAGGAATAAATCACCAGCAAATTTTTTATTCTACAATATACAATCTATTATTTTGACAATCCTTGAAAAGTCATTACCTTTGCATAAGATAGGATGCGGTTCTAATAATTAAAACAAGAAAAAAATTATAACATAATGGATATTACAGGCAAAATCATTCAAGTACTGCCTCTTCAAAGCGGTACATCACAAGCAGGAAATCAATGGAAAAAACAAGAATACGTTCTTGAAACAGAAGAGAACTATCCTAAAAAGGTTTGCTTCTACTTCTTCGGTGACGCTATTGACCAAAACCCAATTAGCCTAAACGACAAAATTCGCCTATATTTCGATATTGAAAGTAGAGAATATAACGGAAGATGGTACACAAACATCAGAGGTTGGAAAACAGAAAAAATAGATGCACAAGCACCACAACAAATGGAACAAGCTGGAACAATTCCTACTCCTCCGGCACCTGACTTCCTTTCTGAATCATCATCTGATGACCTACCCTTTTAAAACAAGATTTACAAGAGACTGTCTAACAAGTTTAGGCAGTCTTTTTTTATACAATTATCATCTTATATAATTTAGGAAGTCACAATATAAAAGAGCAGCCACAAGCAACGTGACTGCCCACAAAAAAAATCTCCCTTAATCTAATCTTCAACCATATCTGCAAAAATATGCTATAAGTGTGTCAAAAAATGATACACCCAACCTAATTCCCAACTCTTTTTCAATAGTACAAAAATACATCTGTAGTACCTGAACGACAAATTAAACCTCATTTATTGTACCAAACTATCATTTTAATGTACGAAATAAAAAATGGCGCAGACTTTCGTCCACGCCATTTTGCTATTGAAAATCAGACTTATTAGTCTTTCATCTTCATCTTGAGATATTCACGGTTCATACGTGCGATATTGCTCAAAGAAATGTTCTTAGGGCATTGAGCAGCACAAGCACCTGTATTAGTACAGTTACCGAAACCGAGTTCGTCCATTTTGCTAACCATTGCTCTTACACGGCGAGCAGCCTCAACCTTACCTTGTGGAAGGAGAGCAAACTGGCTAACCTTTGCAGAAACGAAAAGCATAGCAGAACCGTTCTTACAAGCAGCAACACAAGCACCGCAACCGATACATGTAGCAGAGTCCATTGCTTCGTCTGCAGCCTCCTTAGATATAGGAATTGCGTTAGCATCGCCAGCACCACCGCAGTTGAAAGAAACGTAACCACCTGCTTGTTGGATTTTGTCGAATGCGCTACGGTCAACCATCAAGTCACGGATAACTGGGAATGCAGCAGATCTCCATGGTTCGATAGTGATTGTGTCACCATCGTTGAATTTACGCATGTGCAACTGGCAAGTTGTGATGCTGTCAACTGGACCGTGAGGATGACCATTGATATATAGTGAACACATACCGCAAATACCTTCACGGCAGTCGTTATCAAATACTACTGGCTCTTCACCCTTTTCCACGAGTTGCTCGTTAAGCATATCGAGCATTTCAAGGAAACTGATATCTGTCGGCACATTATCAAGAGCATAATCTACTAAAGCCCCTTGCTCTTTCGGACCGCGTTGACGCCAAATTTTTAACTTTATATTAATTGATTTTTCCATAATCGTTAAAATTTAAATACCAAAAGGCTATTTATTAAGACTTATAGTTACGAGTTTGTACTTGAATTGCTTCGTATTTCAAAGGTTCCTTCAACAATACTGGTTTTTCACCTTCGCCAGCATACTTCCAGCAACTTACATACATGTACTGGTCGTCACGGCGTTGTGCTTCACCATCAGCTGTTTGATATTCTTCACGGAAGTGAGCACCACAAGATTCGTTACGGTGCAAAGCATCGATAGCCATCAAGCGACCGATTGTGAAGAAGTCTTCCAAACGAAGTGCCTTTTCCAACTCAACGTTAAGAGTGTCAGCCTGTCCAGGAATGAAGAGGTTATTATCAAATTCCTTCTTCAACTCGTCGATTTGGTCAATTGCCTTAATCAAAGATTCAGCAGTACGGCCCATACCAACAAGGTTCCACATGATAAGACCAAGTTCTTTGTGGATAGAGTCAGCTGAACGCTTACCCTTGATATTCATCAAGCGGTTAATGCGCGCGCGAACCTTCTTTTCAGCCTCAACGAATTCAGGAGCATCTGTTGTTGGGTGCTGAACCTTGATTTGGTCAGAAAGATAGTTCTGCATAGTAAACGGCAATACAAAGTATCCGTCAGCAAGACCTTGCATAAGAGCAGAAGCACCAAGACGGTTACCACCGTGGTCAGAGAAGTTAGCCTCACCAATAGCAAATAGACCCTTGATAGAAGTTTGCAACTCATAGTCAACCCAGATACCACCCATTGTGTAGTGAGAAGCGGGGAAGATCATCATTGGAGTCTGATATGGATTGTCGTTAGTAATCATTTCGTACATCTGGAACAAGTTACCGTAACGAGCAGCGATAACATCTTCACCAAGACGGTTGATAGCGTCAGAGAAGTCCAAATAAACAGCGTTACCAGTACCTACGCCGAAACCAGCGTCGCAACGCTCCTTAGCAGCACGGCTGGCGATGTCACGAGGACAAAGGTTACCGAATGCAGGGTAGCGGCGTTCCAAGTAGTAGTCACGGTCTTCTTCCTTGATTTGAGTCGGTTTGAGCTTGCCTGCGCGGATTGCTTCAGCATCTTCCTTCTTCTTAGGAACCCAAATTCTACCATCATTACGAAGAGACTCTGACATAAGAGTCAACTTAGATTGGTTTTCACCGTGCTTAGGAATACAAGTAGGGTGAATTTGAGTAAAGCAAAGGTTAGAAAGGTAAGCACCGTGCTTGTAGCATTGAACAGCAACAGAACCGTTGCAACCCATAGCGTTAGTAGAAAGGAAGAATACACGGCCATAACCACCAGTAGCAACAACTACAGCGTGAGCAGCGTATCTTTCGATTTCGCCTGTGATAAGGTTACGAACGATAATACCTCTTGCGCGACCGTCAACCATAACAAGGTCAAGCATTTCACGACGAACGTAAGACTTAACTGTACCTTTCTTGATTTGGCGGTTCAAAGAAGAGTATGCACCGAGGAGCAATTGTTGACCAGTTTGACCCTTAGCGTAGAAAGTACGAGACACTTGAGCACCACCGAAAGAGCGGTTAGCAAGCAAGCCACCGTATTCACGAGCGAAAGGAACACCCTGTGCAACACATTGGTCAATAATATTATTAGATACTTCAGCAAGACGGTAAACGTTTGCTTCACGAGAGCGGAAGTCACCACCCTTTACAGTATCATAGAAAAGACGATAAATAGAGTCACCATCATTTTGATAGTTCTTAGCAGCGTTGATACCACCTTGAGCAGCGATAGAGTGTGCACGACGTGGAGAGTCTTGGATACAGAAGTTCAAAACGTTGAATCCCATTTCACCAAGAGTAGATGCTGCAGAAGCACCTGCAAGGCCAGTACCTACAACGATGATGTCGAGGTGACGTTTGTTAGCAGGGTTAACGAGTTTTTGATGAGCCTTGAAGTTTGTCCACTTTTCAGCAACCGGACCTTCCGGAATCTTAGAGTCAACTTGTTCATCCGAATAAACGGCATATTTGCTCATTATGCTTGTGCTATCGATAATTTTTTCCATTTCAATAGTTTTGAAGGGTTAGATATTAGTTGCCGGGCAGAAAGTGAAAACCACAGCCTGAATGATGAACAAACCGATAACGATTGTTGCCCACCAGTTACCAATAGTTTTGAAACGAGGAATCCACTTGTTGTTAGACACACCGATTGATTGGAATGCGCTCCAGAAACCGTGAGTCATGTGGAACCAAAGTGCTACCAAGCCAATGATGTAAACTGGCAAAGTCCATACTTCAGCAAAAGCAGTGTTGATGTGGTGCATACCGTTAGCAGCATTTGCTACGCATGCTTCTTCAACATTGCATCCTGCCATGTGCAAGACTTCAACAAGTTGCATTTTAGCCCAGAATTGAGCAAAATGGACAATCATGAAAGCAATAACCACGATACCGAGAACGAGCATGTTTTGTGATGCCCACTCAACGCTTTTTGGTTTTGCAGTCACTGCATAACGGTCGTTACCACGAGCCTTGCGATTCTGTAATGTCAACCAGAACGCATAGATAATGTGTGCAACAAAACCAGCAGCAAGGATAGCAGTTGCAACCAATGCATACCAGTTTGCGCCTAAGAATCCACAAATAGCATTATATGCCTCTGGGGAAATCAGCGCTACCGCATTCATTAACACGTGAAAGGTTACAAATAGGATTAGAAAAAGTCCTGTAACTGACATTACGACTTTTCTACCTAAGGACGAATTTGTTAACCACATAGTAGTTCTGTAAAATTTAGTTATTAATAAAGTTTAAATTGTTACGATATAGTTTTGCGGTACAAAAATACCCAAATAAAAATTAATATGGAAATTAATCTTTAATTATTTACTTGAATTTTTGGCAGAACGCAACTTTTTTCTGAAATTCGCACTGCACATAGATTTATGAAACACGATTTTGACTTGAAATATAGCGTTGCAATCCGTACTCTGGGCAAGGCTCACGACAAATATTTGGCAGAACTGAAGTCTATCGAAAGGCAAACGGTTCCTCCAAATGATATTTTCGTATATCTTGCAGAAGGGTATGAGAAGCCCAAGGAAACGATAGGAAAAGAAGAGATTATCTATTGTAAAAAGGGAATGATAGCACAACGGTCTCTTTCTTTTGACGAGATTGATACAGAGTATATCCTATTTCTTGATGACGATATAGAACTTGCGCCAGAAAGCGTTGAGCGACTATTCACAAGTCTGAATGAATACAATGCCGACTGCATTTTTGCTGAATTATACAATCATTTTAATTTTGGCAAGAAGGAGCGACGCATGGCTTTCGTTAACAGTCTAAACACTTCAACAAAAAGCAGCAAATGGCTGTACCGAGTCAAACCATCATCTGGAACAGAATACACAATAAACCCGACCAAAGAAGCCCTGCCTTCCCAAACAGGTTGCGGAGGAGTTATTCTATGCAAAAAAACTGCATACACGGCAATAAACTTTGCAGAGGAACAATGGTTAGACAAATTTGCCTATCCGCTCGGAGAAGACCATCTGTTCCTATACAAACTGCACAGCCATGGCTTCAAGGTTCTCGGACACATTAATCACGGAATAAAGCATCTTGACGCAGGCTGTGGCTCTTCTCAGGCAAATGGCAAAGAAAAAGCCGCAAATAATATCGCCGCAAATTTCGTAATCTGGTGGCGAACCCAATTTTCTGCAAACAAAGGTTTCAAAAAAGCATATACCGCAATATGCTTCGGGGGATATATTGTCTTTACCCTGCTATTCCGCACTGCATACTCATTTAAGAAAAGAAAAATCCAACCGCTTGAAGAATTAATCAAAGGTCTTCGCTGCGGTTGGAATATTGTTCATTCAAAAGATTTCAAATTACTTCGCCCGTTTTAACGGCGTTTGCCTGATTTCTTTTTACTGTTTTTTTCTTTTTTCGATTTCTTAGGTTTCTTTGCTTTACGAACATCTCCATTTTTATCAACAACTGGAGCCTCTTCCGGCTTGTCTTCGCCAACCAAAGCAAAGTCTAACTGCTTCTTGTTCAAATCAGCGCGGGCAACACGAATAGTCAACTTATCACCCAATTGATAAACGTGTCGTTTGCGTCGACCGATAAGGCAATAGTTCTTTTCATCAAATTCGTAGTAGTCATCATCAAGGTCACGGATTGGCACCATTCCCTCGCACTTATTTTCATCAACTTCTACATATAAGCCCCATTCTGTAACACCTGATACAGTTCCTTCAAAGACTTGGCCAAGACGATCACCCATAAATTCAACTTGCTTATACTTTATAGAAGCGCGCTCCGCATTTGCAGCCAAAGCCTCCATATCTGATGAGTGCTTACATTCTGACTCAAGTTTCTCTTTATTGACAGCCCTTCCTCCATTGAGATATTTCTCAAGAAGACGGTGAACCATCATATCCGGATAACGGCGAATTGGAGATGTAAAGTGAGTATAATAGTCGAACGACAAACCATAGTGACCAACGTTGACTGTTGAATACA
The DNA here is from genome assembly GCA_900541935.1 of uncultured Prevotellaceae bacterium. GTDB lineage: Bacteria > Bacteroidota > Bacteroidia > Bacteroidales > Muribaculaceae > Limisoma. Next base: position 27,202 of record UQLZ01000008.1, read on the forward strand.
CTGCCTTTGCCATTGAACGGATTGCCAATATTGACAGCAAGTTCTCTTCAGGAGCACCTTTAACCTTGTCAAGCATCTTATTCAACGAGTTATTCATATCAGTACGCTTGCCTGTAGTCTTGACTTTGTAACCAAAGCGACGGGCTATTTCTGCAAAATTGTGCAACTTGTCTTCATTTGGCAAGTCATGAATACGGTAAACGAACGGTTTAGGCTTTTTTTTGCCAACCGGTTTGCCAATATCTGTTGCAACCTGCTTGTTGGCAAGAAGCATAAACTCTTCAATCAATTTATTCGCATCCTTTGACTCCTTGAAATACACACTGATTGGGTGTCCCTTTTCATCAATATCAAAACGGACCTCTACCCTGTCAAAATTCACAGAACCATTTTCAAATCTCTTACGTCGCAAACATTTTGCAAGTTTGTCAAGAGTAAGTATTTCTTCCGAATAATCACCTTCTCCAGTCTCGATTCTCTCTTGTGCTTCTTCGTATGTAAAGCGACGGTTACTCTTTATAACCGTTCTGCGAACCCTATGATTAATTATATTTGCATCATCATCTAATTCAAAGATGCAAGAAAACGCCAATTTCTCCTCATCTGGTCTAAGAGAACAGATTCCATTGCACAATCTTTCAGGCAACATTGGAATAGTCCTATCAACAAGATATACGGATGTTGCCCTCTCCTCTGCCTCTTTATCAATAACTGAACCTGGCTTTACATAGTGGGTAACGTCGGCAATGTGAACACCAACTTCCCAATGCCCGTTTTCAAGTTTTTGTATAGAAAGAGCATCATCGAAGTCTTTGGCATCTTTTGGGTCTATAGTGAAAGTTGTAATATTACGGAAATCCTCACGGGCTGCAATTTCCTCTGGAGTAATCTCATCGCTGATGCGGTTAGCGGCCGCCTCAACATTCTTCGGATAAACGTACGGCAAGCCAAACTCTGCAAGAATGGCATTCATCTCTGAATTATTCTCTCCTGTTTTACCGAGAATATCAACTATCTCTCCTATCGGATTCTTATCGTCATCATCCCACTTAACAATTTTCACAATTGCCTTATCACCTGTTTCAGCACCGCGGATTTTATTTTTAGGGATAAATATATCGCAAGCAAGGAACTTGCTGTCGGTCTGCAAGAAAGCAAAATTCTTCTCGACCTTCAAAGTACCGATAAATACCTGGTCCTTCTCCTCAAGAATTTCTACGACCTGCGCCTCAGGCTCAACCCCTGGTCTCTGGGCACTCAAGTGGACTTTTACCCTGTCACCGTTAAGAGCATGCATAGAATTACGCTCGGCAACAAAAACAGGAACGTCGGTATTGTCAATAAGAACCCCATTCTTACCATTGCTTCGACGTATAAACACCCCTTCAGAGGCATTGGTAATCTGAGTTGCCTGATATTTTCCCGGCACGAGTTCCGACAGGAATCCGTCAAGAACCATATCATCTAAGATATCGGCTATAACATATTGGTTTGTCCTGCCTGTTATACCCAAATCCAAAGATACCTGCTTATAGTTATATGAGCCACTTGGATGCTCATTGAAGAAATCAACCACCATCCCCTGATAGTCCTTCTTCCTTGCCAATATTTTCTTTTTTGGAGACATATTTGTCGTTTTTAGTTTTCGATATTTACTCTTTTACAAAATTAAATTAATCTTTTCCCAAAAGCAAAATTTATTACACATAAAATAACTCCATTAAACTATATTATTATAAAAAACACATATATAACAAAAGAGACGCACCAAACGGCACGTCTCTTTCATATATTTCGCTAAAAATTAATTAGCAGGCTTATCCCATGTACAACTTACGAATTCGAATTTTGCCTTGTCAACTACCTTGTAAACGATAGTGTGAGTAGCATTCGCACCATCGTAAGTGCCAAATGTGATTGTATAAAGAACTTCCATACCTTCAACAGGAACTGCATCTGGATGAATCTTAGCCAAAGCTCCTGGCATGACTTCCTTAGCGAAACGCTCCTTCATCAAGGCAACAACTTCTTCATCTGTCTTCCCTTCGTATGCAGTTGGATTTTGCTCCTTAGCCTTTGCGGCACGAAGGTCAACGTTTCCTTGGTATGCAGATGTTCCACAATAATACTCATTGTTACCATATTTAGTAACATAACCTTTGCCCTTTTCAGTAACGCCGGCTGGCTGGTCAATGTTTTCCCATACCCAGTCTGTACATGCCTGGAAGTATAGAGTACTCAACTCTTGAGCCTTGCCTGCTGGCAATACCAAAGTTACATTAGGATCATACATCCACTTGCCGTTCTTCTTAACGAATTGATTAACCTCTGTTACAACTCCATTATCCTTAACCCATTCGTTACCGTTAAACTTATACTGGTCACAAGTTAGGATATTTTCTTCTCCCTTGTGGATATAGTAGCAAAGGATTTGAGTATCGTCAATCTGAGCATATGGATTCTTAACCATCATCAACTTAGGCAAATAGAAATCAGCATCTGCAGCAGATGAGAAATTGTTGTACTTCTGACCCATGCTGCGGTAATCAGCCTGAGAAACTGCCATAACGCTATTTACAGATTTCCAGTTAGAACCATCAAACTTGTAAACAGCATATTCAGTTGAAGTTACTACGTCAACAGAACTTTTGCGAGCCTTTGCTTCGCCCTTCTTGTTAACTTCAGCACCGTTAATTGAAGTTACAACGAAGTTAGCATATCTGCCACCAGAAATAGAAAGGAACCATCCTGTTACAGTTGCCTTAGCACCATCTACGCAAGCAGCCTTTTGAGCTGCAGTTCCCTGATACAAAGAACCTTGAGCATTTTCAGCACCGTCAATGATGAAGTTTACAAACTTACCTGCTGAAACTGTGCAATCGAATTTAGCATAAACGCCCAATTCGCTTGTTTCACGAGTAATTATTTGGTCAAAATCAGCACCTGTGTAAACAACTGGATTAGGCAAAACGACCTTACCAGAACCAACCTTAGAAGCAGTTGCTGTCAAACCGTCAATCTGCAAACCTTTATTATATTCACCAACTGTACCTGTCAATTCTACTTGGTCACCCATATTCCAGTCATCAAGAACGAAACCAGATGCGTAATAAACGAGAATAGCACCACCCTTGTCAGCCAAGACATAGCCACGACCGCAAAGACCTACTATAGTACCCTTTACTGTAACATTATCACCAACTTTTACTGTTTTCAATACATCAGTCGGTTCAAAAGCCTCTTCTGGTTTTGCTGAGAATACTGGCTCTTGAGAAGCCATCTTATACTCAACAAGCATATAATCATCCGCTGTTGCATCCGGATATTCAGCATCAAGAATGCCACCAATAAAGTTAGATGGTTTCTTAGAAGGAGAGAATGCTGCTATATAGTCCTCTTCGCTACCCCAAACGTCTTGATATTCATAATCTTGAACCTTGTGAGAACCAGCGCCTTCTACTGCAGAAATTTCTGCAGGAAGTCCCTTTGATACATTATAAGTCAACAAGATTGCAGATCCCTCATCTAAAGTAAAGTACGGGAAATTTGGGTCACTCAACAATGCAGGAACATACTTCTTAGCAGTAATATTTTCTGTAAAGAAGAACTTAGTTCCAACAGTTTTAAGTTCATTAGCAAATTCTTTACCAGCAAGAGTTACATTCTCCTTATTAGCAGCTAAAGTTGCGTAATCTGCCTCTGTAAGTGTATATTCTATTGATTGCTTATCTGTTATTTCAGGCTCACCACCGAATCCGTCCAAATGGTTATTCCAGTCGTTAACATCACAACTCGCAACACCAAGGATGAATCCACCTAAAAGCAATGTATTAATTAAATTCTTTTTCATTGGAAACAAAATTAAAGATTAGAAGTTAACTTTTAAGCGAAGTGAGTAAGTACGGCCGAAAGAGTAGAATACTCTGTAAGCATTGTCCCAAGCACCTGCCTTGTCTGTATTAGTGTAAGCATCCATAACATAGAAGTGGTTACCCAAGTTGTGGATATTACCAGAAACTGTAGCACGAACGCCTCCTAATTTGAATGAGTAAGCAGCATTCAAGTCAACTTGATTACCCCATGGAATTTTCCAAGGTTCTGCAACACTGATATCTGAATTTGCTGTATAGTTAGATGATGAAACCTGATAGTCACTGTAGTTTCTTGCGTTAACAACCCAGTCCGCACCGATACGGAAGCCCTTAAATGGACGGAATGTTACGCCCAAAGAAGCTGTTGTCTGTGCAGATCCACCAACCTTGATACCTTTTTGGTTAAGTGTTGTATAAGCGTGGTCTTCCGCAAGAACGCCTGATGCAAGATTACCGCGAAGGTCTTTCAACGGCTGGCCCTGTTGATTATAGAAATAACCCTTTGCATTACTTGCCCATTCATAGTCACCCCAAGAGAACATACCGTTCAACTCCATCCAGTTTGTTGGTTTGTAAACGAAGTTCAACTCAACGCCCATGTGGCGAGCGTCAACACCTTGCATATTCAAATAATATCTGTCACCAGCATAATCGCCTGAAGAAATTTCACCAGAGCGAGTTGTTGTCTTGTCCATCCATTTAGTGAAGTATGCGTTAACGTCTGCACTGAATTGACGTGAACGGAAACCGTAACCAACCTCAACAGAACCAATCTTTTCGTTAACAGCGTCAGGGTTAGTTGCATTGCTGACTGTTGATGTCAAGAAAGCACCACCTGAGAAGAACGGAGCACGGCTGATATAACCACCATTAAAGAATACGTTGTTATGACGGTCAATATTCCAGTTGATACCACCCTTTACTGTTCCAGCAATAAAGTTCAACTTGTCAGATTTTGCATGCTCTTTGTCATAATAGAAATTGTCAACACGCCAGTAGCCTGTGTTGCTCAAAGAACCAGAAAGAACCAAGTTAATCTTGCCGTCAAGCAATGTGTATTCACCTTGCAAGTAAGCACCTTCCTGGTGTGTGTGACCGTCATAGTCACGGTAAACGATATCACCAACACCTAACTTCTTGTATTTGAAGTTTGGATCCAATGCCGCAGCATTGTTTTCCGGCTTAACGTTCTTACGGCTTGAATCATCCATAAAGTATTCACCACCATAAAGGTCAATGATTTCATTGTTGTGGTGACCAATGTAATAACGGATATCAAGACCTGCTGTCAAAGTAAACTTTTGAGGAATCAATTCATTTCTATAAGTAGAAACCAAACCATACCATTCGTGGCTATTGTTTGACTTACTCATAACCATGTTAGAACCGGTAGTGCTTTGACGGTTCATTTCTTCAATTTCATCGTATGCAAATGTACCGTCTGCTTTTCTGAACAATGTGTTAACGATACCGTTTGTTGAACCATACCATGAAGTGTGGCTGATTGATGTACCGTTATAAGTGCCACGGCCTTGACCTGAATAACCGCCACCGTTTGCCAATGAAACATAAGCAGATGTTGATAAAGATGACTTGTAGTCAATCTGCCAGATGTGGCTCAATGAAATTTGAGGCTTGTGATATTGGTTCAAGTTTGAAGAGCGAACCTTACCGTTTGAGTCATAACCGAAAGTTGGGTTATATTTGTAACGGTCTTTCTCTCCCATCCAGTTTCTTACCTCTTGCCAGCCTTCAATGGTAAGACCGTCAGCACTTGAACGCTTGTTATGCTTTTGCGGAGAACCGAATGCAGTCAATGACAATTGGTGACTGTCATTAATTCTCTTAGAAAGGTTTACGAAATAATTATAAGATTCAAAGAATGTTCCTTGAACGTAACCGTCACCTTTTCTGTGAGATCCTAAAACTGTCAATGCCCAACCATTATCCATCAAACCTGTTGAGAACTTGATACCTTCTTGAAGAAGTCCGTCGTTACCCATACCGAACCAAACGCTACCACCTTTTTTAGCGTCAAGTGATTGAGTGATGATGTTGATTGTACCACCAACAGAAGGAGCAGAAAGCAAAGAAGCACCCAAACCGCGCTGTGTCTGCATTGAAGAAGTAACGTCTGACAAACCAGCCCAGTTTGACCAGTAAACGCCACCCCACTCCATATCATTGATTGGAATACCGTTAATCAATACAGCAACGTTAGCAGCCTGGAAACCACGCATGTTGATTTTAGCATCACCAAAACCACCACCGTCTTTTGTAGCCCAAACACCTGGAGTTGTTTTCAAAACTTCAGGAAACTCTTGGTTACCTAATTTAATGTCGATTTGACCTGCTCCAACTTCCGAGATAGCAACTGGAGTCATTCGTGTTTTTGCTATTGACTGAGTAACGACAACGTCTTGCAACATTGTTGACTCAATTTCAAGAACAATTGTTCCAACATTGCGTGTCGGCTTCAAAGTAACACCTTTAAAACCGATAGCAGATACCTTCAATTCTTTCGCATTGCCTGGAACCTTGATAGTAAACTTACCATCTAAGTCTGTAATAGTACCGACTGAAGTTCCTGGAACTTGTAATGTTGCACCGATAACAGGTTCACCCTTGCTATCTGTGACTATGCCACGACAATCTATCGTTGCCTGTGCAGATACTGACTGCAAAGCAAAAATCCAAATCATCGCAACTAAGAGAAGTAGCCTCTTCATACCGTTTTGTTTAAATTAATAATAGATTATATTGGTTATATTTATAAAGTGTTTATTCGAATTTATAACAATCTATTCAAAATAAAATTAACTTAATTTTTACTTCAAAACTATAAATTACCATACAAAGGTAAGCAAATTAACGAATTATTCAAAAACTTTTGCTTTAAATATACTGTAACATTCTTTTTATCCGCCACCTATTTTAAGGTTTTTTAATATCTATATTGTTTCAAATAATTTAGAATTTCAGGATATTGATATTAATTTTTCGAATAATACATATTAAATGTAACAAAAAACCAATAATAACCTTTCTTAACATTTCAATTTCACAACAAATCTCTTTTTAAGAATATTACAAACCATGAATAAAACAACAGCAAAAAAACATTTTCTTTTTTACTTTTCCTATTCAAGACACTCTTTTATAGAATATAAGAGATATGCAAAAACAGGATCACAAACAAAGAATCTCCTTTTTATGAAGATTGCCTATTCATCTATCAAATCTCCCAATTTTTCAAATCTTATACCTGAGTTTTTCCCGCAAACGTAGGCCAATGGTTTGTTTCCGTTCTGCACCAGATTGTCAAGGAATAGCGGCTATCCTTCGATAAACAGCCCGCACTGATAAAAAATTCGATCCTTCTGAAGTAGCAGATTTTCGCATATTATCAATATTTGAAAGATATTCGAAGAACCTTTTTCTTCACTCAAAGTTACAACAAATAAACTGACTAATAATCCATAACTATTAATGGCTAATGTTTTTATGTAGCACAATATGGAAGGACAAAGTAATACCATTAGATTTATCACAAGAAGGGCAACTTGCAATCTCTGCAGGCTGCCCTCTTTAACAAATTACTTAATGCGTTTTTTAATATTATCAAGGTCGAAATATAGTATATAAAAACTCATTCAGTTACATCTTTATTTGGCATCTCTCCTGAAACTTTTATTTTGGAAAGGAAATATGCCTGCGATTTGATTAGGTTTCTCGATTGCAGCACCATTGTCTTGGTTTCTGTAAGAATATTAAGATACAAGATACTTGCCTTTGTACTCATATTTCCGTTCTCCAAACGGTGCAACTGATTTTTTATCGCTTCTGCAATAACACCAAACAATTCATCTCGCATTTCAAGAACCAAATCCAAATCAGAGAAATTCTTCTCCCTAAGCATCGTGTTGATCTTATTGAAAATATTGTCAACCCTGTCATTTACTTGCTTAAGGTCATAAATCTGCTCTTCAGTAAAACCCTTATGGTGATTCTCTATATGCTCGTATGCCGGACGGGTGCAGTGCAGAAGAGCCTTTGTCACTTCTGTCAAATAGTCAACTACCTGTATATAGAAATGCGTTGTTTCAATATTCTGACCTTCCAACTGCCTAAGGGTTTTCATTATATGATATTTCCTATCATTAGCTAAATGATAGAGTTCATTCGACTGATTTGTTGTCTCTTTTAGCAAACGACGGTTTTCTGTAAATAGAGCAACCAACATATGATTATAGATACTTGAAATCTGCTCCATTGTTGTGCAAACTTCTTGAGTACATGTATAAAGAGTATCTTCATCACTTTTATCCTTGCTGATTAAAGGCTTTTGAGAACTTTCTGACTTTTCTTTCTTTTTGAAGATCATATTATGGCAAAGGATATATCCGCAAAGCAAAACACACGCTGCCAAGGCAATCCAACCACCCCAAACAAGCAACATTGTCACTATAAATGAAAGAGTCACCGCAGCAAGACCGGTAAGGAACCAACCCATGATAACTACCATAACGCCGGTAATTCTATATACCGCACTGTCGCGACCCCATGCTCTATCGGCAAGAGAAGAACCCATGGCAACCATAAAAATTACATAAGTTGTTGACAAAGGAAGTTTTAAAGATGTTCCAAGACAGATAAGACTTGATGCTGCCGTAAGGTTTACTACTGCACGGATATAGTCATAAGAAACTGTTTTATCTGCTTTTTCATCTGGCAAAAACCTGCTGTTCAACTTATCCTGTATCTTTTGTGGAATCACAGCATTATATGCTTTATTTAAAGCTATAGCCGCACTTACCAATGCTCTCGATATTTTAGAAGCCCCAAAACGCTCATCCTCATCATTTTGTGATGACAAATTCAACTGCGTTTCTGCAACCTTCATCGCATGCTTTGAGAAGAACAGGGTAACTGTCATAATAACACCACTGATAACCAACAACCAAACATTAACGTGCGCCGGCTCTGCCAATTGGGTCATTAGCATATTTGTATCACCGCTCTCCATGGCCAAGCGGTAACTGTCGATACCAGCCATAGGAACGCCGATAAAGTTAACAAGGTCATTACCAGCAAAGGCAAGAGCCAAAGCAAATGTTCCGGATAGGATAGTAAATTTCATTATATTCGCTCCGGCTTTCTGCATTACCCACAATATTACTGTTGCAACCAACCAAATAACAAGAAGCGATACCAGTATATGGTCATTTACAAGATGTGAAAATTCCGGGGTTATCAAACCCGAACTTTTCATACCCTTAAATATGGCAAAGTAAACAATGCCGACAATAGAAATACCGCACCAAACCGCTCCATACCTCTTAAGGGACTTTGCATATTTAAATGAAAAAATAATTCTGGAGATGTACATCAAAATAGCACCTACAGTAAAAGAAATCACAACAGATGACAGAATTCCAGAAATAATTACCATTGCCTTGCCAGCATTGATAAACTGACCCAAATCAGCAAAAGTTAATTCAGAAGAATTCCAAATCTTAAAAGTCGCTACTGCCAATGCTGAACCAAGCAATTCAAAAACGAGGGAAACCGTTGTTGAAGTTGGCAATCCAAGTGAATTAAATGTATGAAGCAATATAACGTCAGTCAACATTATACCTACAAACAATATCATTATATCATTAAAGGTGAACATTCCAGGGTGGAAAACACCATTACGGGCTACTTCCATCATACCATTCGACGTTATAACGCCGAGCATTATACCGATAGCGGCCACACCTAAAATAACATTTCGCTTAGCAACCTTGCTACCCAAGGCCGAATTAAGAAAATTCACAGCATCATTGGATACTCCAACGACAAGGTCCAATACCGCCAAAACGACAAGGACAATAACAATTACTGTAAAAATAGGACTCATATCTTATATTTTGTTTTTATTTATGCAATGAGAAAACGAACTCCAAGCCAGCAAATTTCCTGTTCATTGCCTGAATCTCCCCTTTATGGAAAGCAACTGCATTACGAACAATCGACAAACCCAGCCCTGTGCCTCCGTTCTTGCGGGAACGGCCTGCGTCAACACGATAAAATCGCTCAAAAATCTTGTCAAGATGCTTTTCTTCAACCCCTGCACCATTGTCATAAAAATCAAACCAATAGTAGTCTGACGTTTCCCTCGTCATTGTTATGAATATATCTCTACCTCCTGAATATGAAACTGCATTACTAACAAGATTACGGAAAATTGCATCTACCAGTTGACGGCTGCCTCTAATGACAACATTATCTGGCACCTCTATATTAATTCGCATACGTTTTTCTATAGAATAGCCATCAATTTCTTTGCTTATTTCCTTTATAACATCAAGTATATTAACCTCCGACAAAGGCAATGAATCCTTATCATCAGTTATACGTGTTATAAGAGTAACATCTGACAAAAGATTAGTAAGCCTTACGGAATTTGCATAACCTGACTCCAGCAACTTCCGCCTAATTTTCTCATCAAGTTCATTAGACAACAATGTTTCAAAGCAGCCACTAATCGCCTGAACAGGAGTCTTCAACTCGTGATTGATATTGCTTGTTAACTGATGCTTTATGCGTATCTTTTCCTTTTCCTCAAATAGCGCTTCATCTATACTTTTATCACGTTCTTTAGAAACACGCTTCAAATCAAGATACATTTTTACTATAACGGCAGAAACCTCCCCCAATTCATCTTTGGAAAAAACAGATACATCATAATCTTCAATATCTCCCTTTTCAGCCTGCTCAGCAAAATGCTTGAGGCTCTTTACTTCAGAACCGATTCTCCCTAATGCAAAATATAGAATAATATTGACAATTCCTGCTATACCAAGAATTACCCAAATATATTCAAACTCACCACTCAGAATATTAGACAAGTTTAAATCGTAAGGTATCGCTGTTCTCACAATAACACCATCTCCCGCAGTCGCAGAATAGAAATATTCTTTCCTGTCAGATTCTGATATTCGCCGAACAGTAACCCCCCTACCCGTTTCAATAGCCCTCTGAATCTCTTGGCGATTACGGTGATTTGCTAATTTTTCGAAGTTATTGTCAAAAATAACTGTTCCATCTGTTCTAACAAGTGTTACCCTAACTTTCTCATTAGGAATACACTCATTTATCAAGTTGGTATCTATTTTTCCTTCTGTTTTATACTCGTGAAGCAAAACACGATTATATGACTGCATTTCAGCATCAAGCAAACCTACCTTATATTCATGCTCTCTAAGGTATTGAATTGACACAAACGCAAATACAAGCATCCATAAAAATATATTAACTACCAAAAACAACCTGTTTTGATAATTAAACAATTTCTTTAAATCCATAGCCATAACCTTGTCGCGTTACTATATTAGATTCATATTTTCCCAATTTTTTACGCAATCGATTAATGTTAACGTCTATTGTTCTGTCAACGACGTAAACATTCTTCTCCCAGACACATTCAAAAATCTCCTCTCGCGAAAATATCTTATCTCGGTTAGTTAAGAAAAGATGCAACAAATCAAATTCTTTCTTGGTTAACTGAACTTCTGCCCCTTCAATAGTACAAGACTTTAACCTCAAGTCCAAAACCAAATCGCCAAAAGAAACTGTTTCACCTTGCTGTGTCCTCTTCAGCAAGCGGCGAACCCTCGCAACAAATTCCTGCATGGAGAACGGTTTACGGATATAATCATCCGCCCCTCTGTTAAAACCATCAACAAGTGGCTCATCACTTCCCAATGCAGTACAGACAATAATAGGCACTGATTCAGTTAATGGATTCTTGCGGACCTTGGATACAAGTTCAAGTCCACTCATTTCGCCCATCATTATATCGAAAACCATCAACGAATAGACACTCAAATCCATTTTTAGAGCCATTTCGGCTGAATATGCAACATCTACAGAATAACCTGCTATTTCAAGGTTGATTTTCATTAAATCGCATATCGACGACTCGTCATCAACTACCAATATCCTTATTGAATTACTCATCTTTAATATTTTCTCGATGCAAAATTAAACAACATATTCCTTACCTATGTAACAAACCTGTAACGATTTTTGTTACTGCAAAAAGGGATAAAACATTAAGCGATGATTCAAAAAATATTTTATTAATAACAAAAAATGCGTACCTTTGCAATATAAACGCACCCATAGTTCAATGGATAGAATATCGGATTCCGGTTCCGACGATTGGGGTTCGACTCCCCATGGGTGTACAAGAATGGGGGTGTGTCAAAATAGATTTTTGACGCACCCCCTTTTAGTGCGTTATAATTGATAAACGGCAAGACACTGAGAATAAGGCCGACAGGAGTTTGCTAACAGTAAATAACTGAGGTCGAATTTCGAAAGTAACGAAGCAGTTTGCAATTATAACACGCCACCTTTTATATTCATAAAACTTCCACATCATTATTAGGCAATATTTGGACTCTGAATAAAATAAATAATCAAGCAAACTTGCTTGCCGCCTCTCGGTTTGTATTACTTTGACTTCGCCCAAGACAGACTGCGGGTCGGCAGGAAAAAAACAAAAACTTTCGTTTTTATTTTTTTCTGCTCTCACCTTGCACTATCTTTGCACACACAATGGAAAGACAAAAACATATTTGCGGAGTAAACTTCAATTATACCGTTGAAGGAGAGGGGAATCCGGTTATTATAATGCACGGATGGGGCTGTAACCATACAACTGTTGAAAGCATTAGCAATCACCTATCGCCCCACTTTAAGGTATATAATGTTGACTTCCCAGGCTTCGGAAAATCTTCAGAGCCGGAATTAGTTTGGGGCGTCAACGACTATGCTGTTCTCATGGAAAAGTTCTTCGCTGAAGAAAAAATAGAAAATCCTATTCTGTTGGGTCACTCTTTCGGGGGACGCATAGGAATCATCCTCGCCTCCCGTAACAAGACACGAAAACTCATCTTAGTTGACGCGGCAGGCATCAAACCTCGCCGCTCAATGAAATATTATATTAAGGTATATTCTTATAAATTTGTAAAGCATCTCCTGCCGCTCCTTTTCGGGAAGGTTAAGGGCGAGGAAATGCTCAACAAATACCGCAAGAAAGCGGGTTCAAGCGACTATAGCAGTGCTTCACCCAAGATGAGACAGATAATGAGCAAGGTTGTTAACGAAGACTTACGACACCTTATGCCGAAAATCTCTTGTCCTACACTGCTTATCTGGGGGTCTAACGATACCGCCACCCCTATCTCGGACGCCAAGATTATGGAGAAACTAATACCTGACGCGGGACTTGTTGAGTTTCCTGGCGTAGGCCACTACAGTTTTCTTGAAAATCCGTTCCAATTCAGAGCGGTTCTTTCATCATTTTTAGAAAAAGACATACTGAAGAAATAGAAACATGGATATTTTAACTATACTTAATTGCCTGCTCATTGCATCTGCGGCTTTCCACCTTGCCATGCGCTACAAAGTTGACTTGCAAATGATGCAACAAAACTCTTACCGCAATAACCGTTACATACTTTGGTGGAAAACAAACAGCGACTATGCTTCAATATCACGTATAGTTGACGTTGGCGTACTGTTACTGCTCTTCACTCCTTTTCCTTCAACTGTTACCATTCCTATTGCTTCTCTTACATTTATAATAAAAGGAATAACAATACTCAAAAAAAAACATAAAAAACCGCTGGTATTCACCAACCGCGTTTGGAGACTATATATAACCATGCTGGTTTTCTCAATCATCTTTATCTTGGGGGCAATACTCGGCGCATATCCTTTCTGGGGAATGGCAACAGGTATATCCTTAACAGTTATGTCTGCAATTTCTTGGCTTATACTTATTGCATGCAACCAAGCAATGAAACCAATTGAGAATGCCATAAACCAAATGTACTACAACGATGCGAAACGCCTGCTCGAATCAATGCCCGATATGAAAATCATAGGAATAACAGGAAGTTACGGCAAAACAAGCACAAAGCATTACCTGCACCGCATTCTCAGCGAGCAGTTCGACGTTTTGATGACTCCCGGAAGTTTCAACACCCCAATGGGCGTTATCCGCACAATAAGAGAAATGATGAAGCCATATAATGATGTTTTCATCGTTGAAATGGGAGCAAAGCAACTCGGCGACATTAAGGAGATTTGCGACCTCGTTCACCCGGAAATAGGCATTGTTACGGCTGTTGGCGAACAGCATCTCGAATCGTTCAAGTCTATCGAAAATGTTCAAAGAACCAAGTTTGAACTTGTTGATGCACTACCGGAAAACGGATTGGCTGTTGTCAACGATGACTTTGAATACATCAGAAACCGACAAATCAGCAACGTCAAAACATTACGATACGGCATACGTAATACAGAAAACGCCAACTTTACCGCCACCGAAATTGAGTATGATGAATACGGTACTCACTTCACTGTTTGCGGAGAGGGAAAAGAACTCCGCCTTGATACCAAACTTGTTGGCGAATGCAACATATCCAACCTTATAGGCGCAGTTATCGTTGCTATAAAATTAGGCGTTAGCGATGAAAAAATCAAATATGCAGTCAGCAAAATTGAACAGGTTGAGCACCGCCTTAATATGAAAAGAACTCCAGGCGGCGTTACAATCATCGATGATGCCTTCAACTCAAACCCTGACGGCTCAAAAATGGCACTCGACGTTCTTTCCCGCATGAAGAAAGGCAAAAGAATAGTCATTACTCCGGGTATGATTGAACTTGGCGACAAGCAGCATTACCACAATGCCAACTTTGGCGAGCATATAGCAAAATGCTGCGATATAGCAATCATCGTTGGACAATATAACCGCAACGCAATCCTTGAGGGAATCAACCGAAACGAATCTTTCTCAAATGAAAATATTATCGTTGTTGACACATTTAACGAAGCACAAACAAAACTATCAACTATAATATCAGCAGGCGATACTGTTCTATACGAAAACGACCTGCCAGACACTTTCAAATAGACAAAACGAACAAAAGAATATGAAAACCAATGTAGCAGTCTTCTTTGGAGGACGTTCTGTTGAACACGAAATTTCAGTAATCTCTGCATCACAGGCTATGCACGCCATGAACAGAGACAAATATAATGTAATCCCTGTATATATCTCAAAACAAGGCAAATGGTACACGGGTGATGCACTTTTTGACGTTGCTAACTATCGCAATATGGATTCTCTTGTAACAAAGTGCGAGGAAGTATATATGCGTCCAGAATTTGGCGACTATAACCTATACAAAGCAAAGACAAGCCTTTTCGGTTCAAAGGTAGTAACAACTGTTGACGTAGTTATCCCGGTTCTTCACGGAACGAACGGCGAAGACGGCATCTTTGAAGGCGTTTTGGAAACAATCGGAGTGCCATTCGCCGGTTGCAACACCCTATCTTCTGCAAACGGAATGGACAAAGTCACAATGAAGATGATTCTCAAAGACTGTGGAATACCGGTTGTTGACTATGTATGGTTTACCGACAAACAATGGTATAAGCAAAAAGATGCACTTATTGAACAGGTCGAAAGCAAAATCGGTTACCCGGTAATCATAAAGCCGGCAAACTTAGGGTCAAGTGTTGGCATCAGCAAAGCCGCTTCAAGAGAAGAACTCATTGAAAGCGTTGAAAATGCAGAAAAATTCTCCACCCGTATCATCGTTGAAGATATGGTTGAGAACCTCAAGGAAATTAATTGCTCAGTACTCGGCGACTGCGACGAATACCAAATGTCAATCCTTGAAGAACCTATCAAGTCTGGCGACTTCCTTTCTTACGAAGACAAATATATGGGTGGCACAAAAACCACACAAGGCATGCAGGCTTCACAAAAAAGAATCCCGGCAGACCTTTCAAAAGAAATGACAGAAAGAATCCAGTTCCTCGCAGGAGAGACATTCCGCGTTCTCTCATGTCACGGCGTTAGCCGCGTTGACGTTATCGTTGACGGAAAAACAAACGAAATTTTCGTAAACGAAATCAACACCATACCAGGCTCATTGTCATTCTACCTATGGGAAGCGACTGGCATATCATTCGACAAATTGATGGACAAACTCGTTCAACTCGCCCTTAAACGCAAAAGAGAAGCAGGACTAAAGACAACAAACTTTGACCAAAACATCTTCAACCTTTCAGGAGGTACAAAAGGCGGAATGAAAATGGGAACCAAAAAATAACGATAAATAATAAGAAAAATAGGAAAAGACTGCAAAATTTGCAGTCTTTTCCTATTTTTAACCTCTGATTTTAAAAAGTTATTTCCTCTTGAAAGAAAAATGTTGTAACTTTGCAAAAAATTTTCAGGATTTAGATTATTATCCTATGAAACAAAAATTTAACGAATACAACAGTTTTAATCTGTCAGACATCAATAAAGAAGTCCTCAACAAATGGGATGAGGAAAAAGTATTTGCTGCAAGCATGAAAGAACGCGAAGGTTGCCCTTCATTCGTATTTTACGAAGGTCCTCCTTCTGCAAACGGTATGCCGGGTATCCACCACGTTATGGCTCGTACCATAAAAGATATCTTCTGCCGTTATAAAACGATGAAAGGCTTTCACGTCAAGCGTAAAGCAGGATGGGACACTCATGGACTTCCTGTAGAACTTGGCGTAGAGAAAAACCTCGGCATTACAAAAGAAGACATCGGCAAAAAAATCTCTGTCGATGATTACAACTCTGCTTGCCGCAAGGAAGTAATGAAATATACAAAAGAGTGGGAAGACCTTACTCACAAAATGGGCTATTGGGTTGACACCAAGGACCCATATATCACTTACGATAACAGATACATAGAATCAGTATGGTGGTTGTTGCAACAAATCTACAACAAGGGCTACCTTTATAAAGGCTACACTATCCAACCATACTCTCCGGCTGCAGGTACTGGCTTGAGTTCTCACGAACTTAACCAACCGGGTTGCTACCGCGACGTTAAGGATACAACTTGCGTTGCTCAATTCCTTATAAAAGAGCCGAAACCGGAAATGGCACAATGGGGTACTCCATACTTCCTTGCTTGGACAACTACTCCTTGGACATTACCTTCAAATACAGCACTTTGCGTTGGTCCTAAGATTGACTACGTTGCTGTTCAAACATATAACGCTTATTCTGGTGAAAAAATCACAGTCGTTTTAGCAAAACCACTTCTCTACAACCACTTTAACAAGAAGGCTGAAGAGTTGAGCCTTGAAGACTACAAGCCAGGTGACAAACTCGTTCCATTCAAAGTTGTTGGCGAATACAAAGGTCCGGAACTTGTTGGAATGAAATACGAGCAACTCTTTCCATGGGTAAAACCTGTTGAAACAGACGAAAACGGCAACTGGACACCGGCAGAAGATAAAGCATTCCGTGTTATCGCAGGTGACTACGTAACAACAGAAGACGGTACTGGTATCGTTCACATTGCTCCAACTTTCGGTGCTGATGACGCATTCGTTGCAAAACAAGCAGGTATCCCTTCTCTCTTCATGATTAACAAGAAGGGCGAAACAAGACCAATGGTTGACTTCACAGGTAAATTCTTCCTAACAGAAGAACTCGACGAAAAATTCGTTGCAGACTGTGTAAACATTGACCTTTACAAAGCACACGAAGGAAACTGGGTTAAGAACGCATACGACCCACAATTCACCGTTAACAACCGATACGATGAAGAAGCAGCACAAAAGGCTGAAAACCTCGACATCGTGCTTTGTATGGAATTGAAGCAAGACAAGAAAGTATTCAAGATAGAGAAACACGTCCACAACTATCCACACTGCTGGAGAACAGACAAACCTGTCCTCTACTACCCTCTTGACAGTTGGTTCATCAAAACTACCGCATCTCGCGACAGACTAATCGAACTCAACAAGCAAATCAACTGGAAACCGCAGTCAACAGGTACTGGACGTTTCGGCAAATGGCTGGAAAACCTTAACGACTGGAACCTTTCACGAAGCAGATACTGGGGTACACCTCTCCCAATTTGGAGAAGTGAAGACGGAACTGCAGAAAAGTGCATCGGCAGCGTTGAGGAGCTTTACAACGAAATCGAAAAGGCAGTTGCAGCAGGCGTTATGACTTCAAACCCTTACAAGGATAAAGGTTTCATCCCTGGAGTATATACAGCAGAAAACTACGACAAAATAGACTTGCACAGACCGTACGTTGACGACATCGTATTGGTTTCTGACAACGGCGCTCCTATGAAGAGAGAATTGGACCTTATCGACGTTTGGTTCGATTCAGGTTCAATGCCATACGCACAAATCCACTATCCTTTCGAAAACAAAGAAGCATTCGACAATAAGGAAGTATTCCCAGCAGACTTCATTGCTGAAGGCGTTGACCAGACTCGCGGATGGTTCTTCACTCTTCACGCTATCGCTGGTATGATATTCGATAACGTTTCTTACAAATCAGTTATCTCAAACGGTCTTGTTCTTGACAAGAACGGTAACAAAATGTCAAAACGTCTTGGTAATGCAGTTGACCCATTCGGCTCAATCGAAAAGAACGGAACAGACCCATTACGCTGGTACATGATTTCAAACTCATCACCATGGGATAACTTGAAATTTGACGAAGCAGGTGTTGCTGAAGTAAGCCGCAAATTCTTCGGAACACTTTACAATACATATTCATTCTTTGCACTTTATGCAAACGTTGACGGATTCGACAATTCAGCAGAACAAATCGAATACAGCAAACGTCCGGAAATCGACAGATGGATTCTTTCACTACTCGGTTCTCTTATCAAGGAAGTAGAAAGCGACCTCGATGACTACGAACCGACAAAGGCAGCAAGAGCAATCTCTGAATTTGTAACCGACAACCTAAGCAACTGGTACGTCAGACTAAACAGAACACGCTTCTGGAGAGGTGAAATGACAGAAGACAAATTATCAGCATACCAAACTCTTTACAAGTGCTTGGAAACTGTTGCTTTGTTGATTGCACCATTCTCACCATTCTATGCTGACAAACTATACAGAGACTTGACACTCGCAACAACAGGCGAAGAGAAATCTGTTCACTTGGCATTCTTCCCGAAGGCTGACGACGTTATCGACAAGCACCTCGAAGAAGAAATGAAGTTTGCACAAGATATCACTTCAATGGTACTCGCATTGCGCCGCAAGGCAAACCTCAAAGTTCGTCAACCGTTGATGGCAATCATGATTCCTGTTATCGATAACGAACAAAAGGAAACAATCGATGCTATGAGCCAATTGATTATGGGCGAAGTTAACGTTAAGGAAATTCGCTACGTCCGCTCAGAAGACGGCATTCTTGTAAAGAAAGTTAAGCCAGACTTCAAGAAATTAGGCCCGAAATGCGGCAAGGCAATGAAGCAGGTAGCAGCAACTATCTCTGCCCTTTCACAAGCCGAAATCCTTGAATTTGAGAAAAACGGTTCTTACACTGTTAACGTTGACGGCAATGATATCGCTATCGATGCAACTGACGTAGAAATCTTCTCTCAAGACATTCCTGGATGGTTGGTTGCAAACGAAGGCAGCCTAACTGTTGCTCTCGACATCACTCTTACAGAAGAACTTAAGGCAGAAGGTATTGCCCGTGAAATCGTTAACAGAATCCAGAACATCAGAAAAGATCTCAACTTCGACATAACAGACCGTATTGATGTTATTATTTCTCATAACGAAAACACAGACAAGGCTATCGAGCAATATCAAGACTACATTGCAAAACAAGTTCTTGCCAACAGTGTGACTATCGGTGATATCAAAGAAGAAGACCAAATCAAGTTGACTAAAATGGAAGAATATGGCGACATTTCCGTCTCCATAAAGATTTCAAAATAGAATATACATAAACCCTTAAAATCATTGCACTATGGCAGAAAAAACTCGATATTCAGATAGTGAATTGCAAGAATTTAAAGAAATAATTCTTGCAAAGTTAGAGAAAGCATATAAAGATTACGAATTGCTTAAAAGTGAAGTGACTAACGCAGACGGCAATGACACTGCTGATACATCTCCAACATTCAAGGTACTTGAAGAAGGAGCAACAACTCTCAATAAAGAAGAGTCAGGCAGACTGGCACAACGCCAGATGAAATTCATTCAACACCTAAAAGCAGCATTAGTCCGTATTGAAAACAAGACATACGGCATTTGCAGGGAAACAGGACAACTGATTCCGAAGGAGCGTCTTAGAGCAGTTCCTCACGCAACTTTGAGCATAGAAGCAAAACAAGACAAAAAATAATGCGTAATAAAATCTCAAATGGATATCTGGCGGCAATTATAATTCTACTGGTTATAATTGCCGACCAGTTATTAAAAATATGGGTAAAAACCAATTTCTACCTTTACGAATCATTTGAAATCACAAGTTGGTTCAAATTGAATTTCGTGGAAAATCCAGGGATGGCATTTGGCATTGAATTAGGGAGCAAACTATTCCTTACTATTTTCAGAATAGCCGCATCCATCGCCCTAATTTATGTCATTATGAAGATTAGAAATAACCCAAAGTACACTCGCGGGTTCTTTGTTTGCCTATCATTAGTAACAGCAGGCGCAATAGGAAACCTAATTGACTGTATGTTCTACGGGCTTATTTTCGATGAATCAACGCCCTACACAATATCAACCATCTTCCCTGAAGCGGGTGGCTATGGAACTTTCCTACATGGAAAAGTTGTAGATATGTTCTATTTCCCCTTATGCTCATGGGATTGGCCTTCCTGGTTGCCGTTTGTTGGAGGAGAGCATTTTATTTTCTTCCAACCTGTATTCAATATTGCAGACGCGGCTATCTCCGTAGGTATGATTGCTCTCATTCTCTTCTATCACAGATACTGGGCTCAATCAGACAACAAGGCAGATATTAAAAACACATCAGAAACAAAATAACATGAAATATTTGCCGATAGTTCTAATTTCAACATTGCTGCTTTTTGCTTCGTGCAAAAAGACTCCTGACCATGTTATCCCAGAGGGTGACATGGCAGAACTCTTGGCAGATCTCCAAATTGCTGATGCTGTCATAGAAATAAACCGACAAGAATATCCAGACGAGCAACAAAGGATGCAGTTAAGATATTCAATCTTAAATGAACACGGCTTTACTGAGGAGCAGTTCGACACTTCCCTTATTTGGTATGGCCACAATCTCGACATTTATAAAACCGTTTGTGAAAACACAGTCAAAATTCTTGAAAGTCGCCAAAAGGATATTATTGCCGAAGCAAAAGAAGCAGGTGAAAAACTAACCATGGCGGGTGACAGTATTGATATATGGCAAATTGGGAAAAACGCAATATTTGAAAGAAAGCGTATCGGAGACTATGCTCATTTCAACTTTGCAATTGCCGCAGATGAAAACAGTAAGCCTGGTGACAAATACGAATGGAGACTGTTTTTGAAAAATGCTTCTGAAAATGGGAACGCCCTAATTGGCATTGACTACGCAGACGGAACATCTGACATAGTCAAGCGGGAACTCAGAGCAAATGAACTGCTCAAACTAAATATTCAAAGTGACTCAAATCTAAATGTAAGCAGAGTATTTGGAACAATGATGTATAAACTAAAAGAAGATGCTGTTTTCCTTGACAGTATGACTTTATACCGCTCACGCCTTAATAGCGGTCACTATCACCGCTATGGAACAAAACACATAAAATAATGAGACTTCTTGCTCACTACACTATCTTTGGTGAAGATATCTTCAACCTTCACACTTTTGATATCGAAAAAGGTAATATAAAGCATAACAGAGTTGCAGGAGAAACAGCTCATACTGCATTCATTCAAGGAATACTTATATTTGCCAGACATTTGACAGAGGACAAAATTTCTGAAATAAACAACATAGTGGCGGAAAACAAAACAGAAAGCCTTCGAATTATTGCTGAGAAAATTGCCGCCTACCTAATAGAAAATAAAATGACATTCGATGAAAATAATGATTTTTCATTGCTAATATCTACCTATCCAGACTTTATCCTGTCAAAATTATAAATTTAGCCATTTTTTATTTATAAGTTGCAAGCAAATATTTTTTTCTTGAGCAACACACATAAAAATTTAGTAACTTTGCAAAAACGAACAATATAAAGAGGTGAATAAGAATAAACGCAATACAGCAATTTTGAGAATGCACTGTCCAGACCAGGCTGGCATTATCACTGTTATTACTGGTTTCATTAACGAAAACGGAGGTAACATCGTTTACCTCGACCAATATGTCGATCGGTTAAACGGAGTTTTCTATATGAGAATAGAATGGGAACTCGACAATTTTGTTATCCCTAAAGAAAAAATCAGCGACTACTTTAATACTTTATACGCCCAACGATATGAAATGTCTTTCCATATCAGTTTCTCTGAGAGAATACAAAGGATGGCAATCTTTGTATCAAAAATGTCACACTGCATATATGACCTATTGGCAAGATATACTGCAGGCGAATGGGATGTTGAAATTCCTTTAATCATCAGCAACCATCCTGATTTGGAAATTATAGGAAAGCAATTTAATATACCATTTGAAGTTTTTCCAATTACAAAAGAAAACAAGGCAGAACAAGAAGCTAAAGAATTTGAATTGCTTGAAAAGTATAATATCGACTTTATCGTTCTTGCAAGGTACATGCAAGTGCTTTCCGAAGACTTTATAAACCGCTATCCAAACAGGATTATCAACATACACCACTCTTTTCTCCCCGCATTTATTGGTGCAAAACCATACCACCAAGCATACGAAAGAGGAGTTAAACTCATCGGAGCAACAAGCCACTACGTCACAACAGAACTTGATGCAGGTCCTATCATTGAACAAGATATTGTTAGAATAACCCATAAGGATCTTCCTCAAGATTTGGTTCATAAAGGCCGTGACCTTGAGAAAATCGTACTTTCTCGTGCTGTTGAGAAGCATATACAGAGAAAAATTCTCACTTATAAGAACAAGACAATTATATTCAGTTGATAAAATATTCAAAAAACCAGCAAATATGGCAAATATTATTGAATATAAAAAGGTTGAAATTACTCGTGGCGAATTAATAGTAATAAAAGATGCCGACTTCTCTCTTGATAAAGGTGAATTTGTTTACCTCATTGGAAAAGTCGGTAGCGGGAAAAGCAGCCTTCTCAAAACCATGTATGCAGAAATACCAGTTTCTGAAGGAGAGGCAAGGGTTTTCAATTATGACCTCAACAAAATCAAGAAAAAAGAAATATTTGCACTTAGACGACAAATAGGAATCGTTTTTCAAGACTTTCAGTTATTAACCGATAGGTCGGTATATGACAACCTGCAATTCGTCTTACAAGCAACCGGCTGGAAAAGCAAGCAACTGATAGATGAAAGAATTGAAGAAGTGCTTAAAGAAGTTGGCATGAGCAATAAATCTTACAAAATGCCACACGAACTGTCTGGAGGAGAGCAGCAGCGAATCGCAATTGCCCGTGCTCTGCTAAACAAGCCTGAATTGATTATTGCCGATGAGCCTACAGGAAACCTCGACAATACAACAGGCAATCAAATTATGCAATTATTGCATAATATCTGCAAAGAAGGAACTGCCGTCATAATGGCAACACACAATATGCAGATAACAAAAGATTTCCCAGCAAGAATAGTATCTTGCGAAAACAAAAAAATAGTAAATATATAATTTTCACTATACTTGCACAGGTAGGGACACGATTGCATAGACAAATTGTAAAACTATTTGAGTTTGCCAGTGCTATCCCATTTCGCTATCTTTGCAGAAAATTTTAGAGAACGATGAAAGTAATGAAATTTGGCGGAACGTCGGTTGGTTCTGCAGAAAGAATTAAAAATGTTGCCGAACTCATTTCAAAAAGAGGCAAAAACATTATTGTGTTGTCTGCAATGGCAGGAACTACTAATACTTTGGTAGAAATTAGCGATTATCTCTATAAAAAGAATGTTGACGGGGCTAAAGAAACCATCAACAATCTTGAAATGAAATATAAACAGACTATCAACGATTTATATTCAACAGAAACAGCAAAAGAAGAAGCATATTGTGAAATTAAAGCATGCTTCAACTATATCCGCTCTCTTTCCAAAGATATTTTCACGCTCTTTGAAGAAAAAGAAATACTCGCACAAGGTGAGATTATGTCAACAGTGATGATGAACCTTTACCTTCGCGAAAACGGAATAAAATCGGAACTCCTTCCTGCTCTTGACTATATGAAAACTGACAAGAACGGAGAACCAGACACAAACTACATCCGCCAACGCCTTAACAACCTGCTTGACAAGCATGAGGATGCTGAAATATTTATAACACAAGGATACATTTGCCGCAACGCATACGGCGAAATCGACAATTTGCAACGTGGTGGCAGCGATTTCTCGGCTTCTCTCGTTGGCGCAGCCATCAACGCCGAAGAAATCGAAATATGGACTGATATTGACGGTATGCACAATAACGACCCTCGATACGTTGAAAACACTAAGCCTGTTGAAAAACTTAACTTTGAAGAGGCTGCCGAATTGGCTTACTTCGGTGCGAAAATCTTGCACCCAACATGTATCCAGCCGGCTAAACTAAACAATATCCCTGTTCGACTTCTTAACACTCTTGATCCAAACGCTAAAGGCACTCTTATCGGTAATGACTCTATCAGCAACCCTATCAAAGCAGTTGCCGCAAAAGACAATATTACAGCCATTAAAATAAAATCTGGCAGAATGTTGCTTGCATACGGTTTCCTTAGAAAGGTTTTTGAAATATTCGAGGCACACAAGACTGCAATCGATATGATTGTTACTTCTGAGGTAGGAGTATCTGTTACCATCGACTCTGAAAAGAACCTTGACAACATTCTTGAAGATTTAAGAAAATTCGGCACTGTTACTGTTGACCACGACATGGTTATCATCTGCGTTGTTGGTAATCTTGAATGGATGAATAAAGGCTTTGAGGCAAAGGCCATAGAAGCACTGAAGGATATACCTGTCAGAATGATTTCTTACGGTGGCAGCAACTACAACATCTCATTCCTAATCAGAAAAGAAGACAAAACAAAGGCACTACAACTTCTTAGTCAAAAACTATTTTCATAATCTTTATGACTACATTTCCTATAAATAAATTTGAAAATATTGAGACTCCGTTCTACTTTTACGACACTGATTTACTGCGCAAGACCTTGACTATCGCAAAAGAATCAGCCGATAAAAGGAACTTTCATATTCACTATGCAGTCAAAGCAAATGCAAATCCTGTAATTCTTGACATAATAAAGAGTTACGGTTTTGGAGCAGACTGCGTTAGTGGCGGTGAAATAGAAGCCGCTATTAATGCGGGGTTCCCTGCTGATAAGATAATGTTTGCCGGTGTTGGTAAAACTGACAAGGAAATAATATTCGCTCTTGAAAATGGAATAAAATGCTTCAACGTTGAATCAATTCCTGAACTAATCAACTTAAATGAGATTGCAGGAAGATTGAGCCGCATTGCTCGTATTGCTGTTAGAATAAACCCTAACGTTGATGCTCATACTCACCAATACATAACAACCGGTCTTAGCGAAAACAAATTTGGCATAAATCTTGAAAATCTTGATGACTTTGTCAAAAAAGCCCTAAACATGAGCAATATCGACCTATGTGGCGTTCACTTCCACATAGGCTCACAAATAAGGGAATTAACCCCATTTGAAACGCTTTGCGGTAAAATCAACGACATACTTGCTCACCTTAAAGAATTAGGTGCAATAATTACAATCGTTGACGTTGGTGGAGGTTTGGGAATTAACTACAATGACCCAGACAACGAACTTATCCCAGACTTCGAAACATACATGAATATTTTTGAAAAGAATATTCATATTGAAGAAAATCAAGAAATACATCTTGAACCAGGACGCTCTATTGTTGCTCAATGCGGCTCCCTGATAACAAAGGTAACCTATGTCAAAGAAGGCTCTGTCAAAAAGTTTATCATTGTTGATGCCGGTATGACAGACCTAATAAGACCGGCTCTTTATCAGGCTCACCACAAAATTGAGAACCTGTCTTCCCACTCTGCAGTTGATGACGTTTACGACGTTGTTGGTCCTATTTGCGAATCTTCAGACTGCTTCAGTGAAGACGAAAGATTGCCACTCACTTCTCGCGGAGACCTGATTGCCCTACGCTCTGCAGGTGCTTACGGCGAAGTTATGGCGATGAGATACAACTGCCGCAACCTGCCTAACGCAGTGTTTAGCGACAACATTTAGAACAAAAACTAATGATTATGGCTCGACACATGAACCTTAGGGGTATGGGTGTAGCACTTATTACACCCTTCAAGGCAGACAAGTCGATAGATTTTCCCGCACTTGCAAAACTCCTTGAATATATAATTCAAAACAAAGCAGACTATATTGTCGTGCTTGGAACAACAGCCGAAACGGCAACTCTCACAGAAGAAGAAAAAAATTTGGTAAAATCATTCGTTGTTGAACGTGTTAACAGAAGAGTTCCTCTCGTATTAGGTGTTGGCGGAAATAATACGCAAGCCCTTGTTGATTACTTAAAAAGCAACGACCTTTCCGACTTCAGCGCAATCCTTTCCGTTGTTCCATACTATAACAAGCCTTCACAAGAAGGAATATACCAGCACTACAAGGCAATAGCAGAGGCTTCCCCGCTACCTGTCATTCTCTATAATGTTCCTGGCAGAACAGGCGTAAACATGACAGCAGAAACAACACTACGCCTTGCTCGTAAGTTTGATAACATTATTGCTATAAAAGAAGCGTCCGGTAATATTGTGCAAATGGACGATATTATCAAAAACAAACCAGAAAACTTCATGGTTATATCTGGAGATGATGGAATAACATTCCCTTTGATAACGCTAGGCGCCGTAGGGGTTATTTCTGTAATAGGGAATGCTTTTCCAAGAGAATTTTCAAAAATGGTTAGACTCGCTCTTGAAGGTGATTTCCAAAATGCTTTGCTTATCCACCACAGATTTACTGAATTATTCAGTCTTTTGTTTGTTGACGGCAATCCCGCTGGCGTTAAATGTCTTCTAAACGCAAAAGGCATGATTGAAAATGAATTACGTCTTCCTTTAGTCCCGACAAAAATTACAACATACGAGAAAATTCGAGATGTTTTGAATAAATTGGAAAATTAATGCTCCAAAAATTTGCATAATTCAAAAAATACATATACCTTTGCATCACTTTTTGGAGGAGATTTTTGGGGTCCAGTAGCTCAGCTGGATAGAGCAACAGCCTTCTAAGCTGTGGGTCGTGGGTTCGAATCCCGCCTGGATCACTCGAGGGTCATCACCTAAACAAGGTGGTGACTCTTTCTTTATGTCTATACCTATCTAACACTCAGCGACTTGCATTTTGTAACTATTTGTCTTAGAATGTTTTAGCAATTTCCTTGCTAAATTATCCTGGTACAAATTAGCATTTTTTAGTTTGAAATAATATGCCTAACTTTGGTACACGAAAGCGAAAAGTGTACCACATGTGTACCACAAAATGGGGCGAAAAAACCTCGATTTCGACCCATTTTTCGAGGTTGTGGTACAGTTTTGGTACACAAATCGCAATCTGTGGTACACCTTGTTCGGGGTGTACCACAAGCGAAACTATCATTTTTTTATAACTTTAATCGAATCTTTCTTAGATATGGCAAGTGTACCGACAATAAGAGTGATTTTCGACCGCAGAAAGACTGCAACGGCTGTCAAGAAAGCCTCTGTCGAAATCGAAGTGTATTATAATAGAGAACGCACACGTATCTCTACGGGAGTAAGTGTGCTCAAACAACAATGGCGTGACGGTATGGTGGTGAACCACCCGGAAGCACAGCAACTCAACGAAACTATCCGCAGCATGTACGATGCCATCTTCGCTCGCATCGAAACTATGCAACGAAACGGCACGTTTGACGTTGAACTGCTGAAGCAGACAAAGGAAACGGAGGTCGAGAAGAAAGCCGACTTCCTCGACTGGCTCGAGGAACGCATCTACAAGCGCAGCGTCAAGGAGTCAACACGCCGTCAGCATATAGTTATGCTGAACGAACTGCGCAACTTCGGGCTTATCCGCAACTTCTCCGACCTCACTACCAAGAACATCAAACTGTGGGACGACGCACTGAAAGCCAAACTCGGCTGTCAGTCGTCGGTGCACGGCTATCACAAACGCCTGAAGCCGTACATTCTCGAAGCAATCCAGTTTGAGCTGATAAAGTCGAACCCCTACGATGGCATCAAGATTCCTCGCGGCAAGTCGGAAGGCATAAAATACCTTACCGAAGACGAGCGTACACGCATCGAGGAACTTGAACTCTACGGACCTGTTGAAAAGGCCCGTGATATGTTCATCTTCTCGTGCTACACCGGGCTCGCCTATTCCGACTTAATAAAGGTCAACCGCAAGGAAATCTTTATGGAGGGAGAAGATATGTGCATCATTGACAAGCGACTGAAGACAGGTACACCATATACCATAGTGCTGCTTCCGAAAGCCGTGGAGATACTGGAGAAATACAACTACGACATCAACCTGATGTCTAACCAAAAGTGCAACGAGTATCTTAAACTCATAGCGCACATGGCTCACATTCACACAAACCTCACTATGCACGTTGGACGGCACACCTTTGCCACATGGGCACTCACAAAAGGTGTAGGCATAGAAACTGTGAGCAAGATGCTCGCCCACTCCGACATCTCAATGACGGAGAAATATGCAAAGGTGCTGAAGTCGAGCGTAATTTCCGGTTTCCACAAACTGCGCAACTCGCAGTAATACTTCCAAAATTCTTACAACAAAGGGTAGCCGCAGTGGCTACCCTTTGTTGTTTAACTTCTCGACAAGGTCATCTATCTGTTTCTGCTGTTCATCTATCTTTATAGATAGAGAACGCACGTAATTTGTGAGCTGTGAAATCAACTGCGACTGGCTCGACAAAATGTTCACCAAAGAATTGCCGCTTATCTCGTTGCCGTCGATAATAGCCCTTATTTGGTCGCTCTCGCTTCTCTCTTGCTCCGCAACAAACATTTCGCCTTCGCCTGTTTCAAGCCAATCTCTGTTCAATGCCGAATTTTTTGAACACAAAGTATTCATAAACTTGCCGGACATCGGCACTTTGCCATTAAGAATTTGGGATAACGCAGCATGGTTATACCCTAACAATTTAGCTAAACATTTTTGGTTAGTCGCATAACCGTTCTTTATCAGCCATTGTACGATGCTGCGAGCCCTTTCACATCGTAATTTTTCTGCTTCCATTTATATATAGTTTATATTTTTCTAAATCGCATTAGCATTTATAAATTACTTGAAATTTCTCTTTGAGGGTGTTATATATACTTCTAAATTTGCCTAAGTAATTCTAAATGCAAATATAAGCACATTAAATGAATTACACACAAAATGGTTTGGAAATTTATAAAATATAAACACATATATGGAAGATAAAGAACTGAAACGCATAACAGCCAAACTTCGACAGATTGAGAAAATGCTCGACCAGGCTCTGGAACTTTCCTCCAACGATAAGGTAGTTGACAGGCTTATTTCAGTGAAAGAAGCTGCTCAAATGCTTAACATTTCGGAGAACAAACTCCGAAATGAAATCCGTTGCGGCAATATTAAGGCTTTCAAGACCAAACGTGCCTACAAACTCTCATACGTCGATGTTTTGAAACGTGTGGGCTTCGACTTTAATCAAAAAAAACAGAATACTTAATCCAACGACAAATGACGAACAACGAAATCAAGACAACCGAGGCTGAATTGCTCAATAATTACCTCGACTCGATACCCTCGTGCGACAGGAAATATTTCGCTCGCGAAGTGGTAAGGCGTTGCGGAAACGGCATCACGATGAAGACTTTCTACAACTGGAAATATATGTCGTGCCGTATTCCGGTTTTCGCCAAGAAAATCATCGAAGAAGTGGCAGGAAAAGAAATATTTATATGGGACACCGACTTTACCTCATAGGCTATGACTGAATCAATACCCAAATGTGACCCAATGGGCGTTTACTGCGTCAAAAGAACTTGTGCAGCACTCGAAGTGTGCAAGAAGACTTTACAGAAGTATCGCCGCAGAGGCTATATCAAGCCTATAAACGAGAATAAGTACCGTTTCCTTTACTCCGGGCAGTCTATCATCGACTGCTGGCATAAACTCCGTGGTATATGATTAGCGACAACACTGTGCAGAGGGTCAAAGACCTCTCTATCGTCGATGTTCTTGGCAAATACGTCAAACTGCAACGGCAAGGAGCAAACTATGTGTGCTGCTGCCCCTTCCACGGCGAGAAATCACCTTCGCTTAACGTGTCGCCAAGCAAGAACTTGTGGCACTGCTTCGGTTGTGACCGTGGCGGTGATGCCATTAAGTTTGTAATGGAACTTCAGAACATCGAATTTCACACTGCTGTCGAGGAAATTGCTAAAAGTAACGGCGTTTATGTGGAGTATGTGACAACGGAGCGTAGCGAGGAGCAAATCGCTGATGCAAAGCATCGTGAGAGTCTGCTCATCGCTATTGAACAGGTGCAGGAATACTTTGTTTCTTCGCTCGAAACAGACGCTAAAGGTAAGGACTACGCTTTCCGTCGCTGGGGCGAAGAGTTCTGCCACAAGGTCGGCATCGGCTTCGCTCCATATTCGTCTGCGGCGTTTCTCGACTGGTGCAAGAGCAAGGCCATAAATATTGACTTGCTGCTTGAAGTCGGTATTGTGAAGAAAAGCGAGAACGACGGCTCGCTTTACGCTTTCTTCCGAAATCGTGTCACTATCCCTATACGCAGCCGGTCTCGGAAAATCATCGGCTTCACCGCTCGCGACATCACCGGCAACGAGAAAGCGAAATACATCAACTCGACTACCTCAAAGATCTTCGCCAAGGGTGAAGTGCTTTTCGGCATCGACAAGGCGGCTAACGCAGCGAGGAATGAAGATTTCGTAATTTGTGTGGAGGGTGCGCCGGACGTGCTACGGCTCCAATCCGTGGGACTGGAGAATGCAGTCGCTACGCTCGGAACGGCGTGGACGGACAAGCACTTCGACGCTTTGGCAAAAATCACGAAGACGGTATGCTTCATTCCCGACTGCGATGTGCCGGGCGACGGACAGGACTTCGGAGCAGGCGAAACTGCTGTTATCCGAAACGGCGAAGCCGCAATGCGTCACGGCTTTGCGGTCACTGTCCGTGAACTGCCTTTTGCCGAAATTGACGGCAAGCCGGCGAAGAACGATGCCGACAGTTACATTTCCTGCAAAGAGGACTTCACCAACCTCGAAGAAAAGCACTTTGTCGTATGGCTCGCAGAGAAGCGTTATCCACTCGTGAAAACACAAGTGGCAAGGCGCAAGTTGGTAACTGACTTAACTTCCCTACTCGCCTGTATCGACGACAAATTGATTATTGCGGACTGCATCGAGCAGCTTGCTAAGATTGACGGAAAGCAACGCTTCTGGAAAGAATCGCTTAAATCCGTAAAGGAGGAAAGCCGACGTAATGCTATCCGCGAAAGAAAAGATTCTTCACCTGCCACGGCTAAACAGCGTGAAGCCGAACTTTTGAACAAGTTCGGTCTTTTTATCCGTGATAATATGTACTTCTCTGTCGCCGAGGACGAGCCGGTAAGGCTCTCTAACTTCATTCTTGAACCGATGTACCACGTCAAGGACGAGTACAACGGCACTCGTATCTTCAAAATCCGAAACGAGTACAATCAAGAGGAAGTAATCGAGTTTCACGAGTCGGACCTCGTTTCACTCTCCAACTTTCAGCAGAAAGTCGGTAGCCTCGGCAACTTTATATGGAAAGCCAAAATCGACAAACTCAATGTTGTTAAGGAACTCCTTTACACGCTCACGGACTCCGCTCTGCTAATCAAGCAGATGGGATGGGACGCCGTGAACGAGTTCTATGCCTGGGGCAATGGAATACTCAAAGACGGGACTTTTCTGCCTGTCGATGACCTTGGCATCGTCAGGATTGATGACCGACATAAATACTATATCCCGGCTACATCGGTGATGTATCGCCAAAACCCTGCTGTGTTCCAGTTTGAACGTATGTTCAAGCACGAGAACCGCAGTGCAATCACGCTCTACGACTTCGCTCAAAAGGTGATTGACGTGTTCGGCGACAACGGAAAAGTCGGGCTTTGCTTCCTCTTTGCCTCGATGTTCCGTGATATTATATATCCGATTAAGAACTGCTTTCCGCTGCTTAATCTGTTCGGTCTGAAAGGTACAGGCAAAACATCGCTCGCCACTACCTTGCAGTCGTTATTTATCCACAGTGTGGACCCGCCGAGCATCGGCATCGCCTCTATTCCGTCGATGAACGACCGTGTCTCGCAAGTTACTAACGCCATGGTGGTTTTTGACGAGTACAAAAACGACCTTGACGAGCGCAAAATCGCCTATCTTAAGGCTCTTTGGGGCGGTGCCGGTCAGACGAAGAAGAATATGAACGGCGACGGAAAGGCGGCTCAAACCGTCGTTACCTCGGCTGTAGTTATCTGCGGTCAGGATTTACCGACTCGCGACATCGCTCTTTACAGCCGTGTGATTCACCTAACTTTCTCCCGACCTTCTTTCACTGCCGAGGAACGCCGTCGCTTTGATGACCTCAAAGAAATAAGCAACCTCGGCAATACGCATCTCGCAGTACAGGTGCTCAATCTGCGTAAGGTCGTGGAGAACGGTTATCGCCAAAACCATTCAATCGTGAGAAAGGAACTTTCCAACGCTCTTGCCGACGAGGAAATCGAAGACCGTGTGCTCGACAACTGGGTCGTGCCACTCGCTGCTTTCCGAACGCTGGAGTCGTCGCTGCGACTCCCATTCACGTATTCGGAAATGTTCGACATCACCATCGCCGGCATACGCTATCAGAACGAGGGGTGCAAGAAGAATACTGAAATGGCTGACTTCTGGGAAGTCATCGACTCGCTGCACTCGCAAGGCCGCATTATCGACAAGGCGCATTTCAAAATACGCTATTTAACGGAATTCCGAGGCATCGGAAGCTCCGAGCCGGTGGTGTTCGCCAAGCCAACTCAGGTGCTGTTCCTAAATCCGTCTGCCGTGTCTGCCCTTTACACTGGGCGCATCGCCGGCGGTGCTGTCGGCAAGAACACGGGCAACTGGGGAACGGTGCTCACTTACCTTAAAGTGCAGCCTTCGTTCCTCGGTCTTAAACAGGACCGTTTTAATATACTGCTCCCGAACGGTACACTCGATTACACAATCGATACTTCTTTGGGTGGCTCGCAGAAGAAACTTCGCGTGAACCGCCCTAAGGCTCTATGCTTCGATTATGGTATGCTCAAAGATAAGTATTCAATCAACCTCGAAACAAGCACTGTTTCGGAGGCTGATTTGGACGTGGACGAGACTTCGCAGGTCGCTACGCCCACAGCACCTCCAAAATCACAGCAAGAAGAACTACCGTTCTAAGAAGCAAAAATAATTTATTCTTTATATGTATTAATGGTCCGGGCATATTGTGAAATATGCTCGGATTTTTTTCGGCAAAAGCAAAGGTCGGAAAAATGGGGTCGGTTATATTACGTTGACAGCGTTGACAAGGTTGACAACGCTTTATATCAACTACATACGGAAAATATCTGCGTTGACAAACGTTGACAAAGGTTGACACTTTCGGCATTTTCCGAAAATGCCGTAGCCAAGCGTTGACACTTTTATAATATATATTCTTTTAGTAAAAAAGATATATTATTGTATATCAGCGGCTTTATCGCTGATATTTTAGTGTGTCAACGTGTCAACCGATGGCTACACCTAAATGTGTGTACCCGGTCTGCAACGCAATTTTTTTTCTCACCGCCCGATTTTGAGGAAATATCGGGGGTGTCGCCCCATATCGCCCTTTGTTCTTATGCCAACATTTTGATTGTACATAACTTTGCAGCACAAACTAAACATCTTTTAATCTTTCTGAATGAACTCATATTTCCTTTATATACATCTCGACGACTACCTCGCTCAGTGGTTTATCAACGACCAGGGTGGCAAATACCCTGTGGAACTGAAACGCGGAAGTGTCGAGAGCATCATTCTCGAATCGTTTCTTGCCAAGCAGCCGGAAGATATTCCGCAGCAGACGGAGGCGAACAATCCCGATGCCGTTAAAATCGCCATTCCTTTCTTCAAGTCCAAAGACGTTAATTACTTCAACTATCTGCCGAAACGTGCGGAAGATCTGCTCGTCGCCACTATCCGCAACCGCTTCGACGTTGAACTTTGGACTACTCTTCATAAGTTCACTTCGATTATTAATCGTCAGGATGAACTTATTTACGCTTTTATGGAAAGTCACGGCATCGAGATTAACGAAAAAAACTGGTGCACTATCGCTAAACGCTATCAGCGAAAGCGCACTGTATATCGAATAAATGAAAGAGTCAAAAAATTTCGCTCAAACTTGAAAGCGAAAAAACGCTGAATGTAACGCTTGTAACACTTGTAACTATATACTATATGAGGACTACGAAACAAATATTGCCGGGAGTTAAGGAGATTGGCTGGGTAAGGTGTGAGCACCTTGTGAATGACATCGCTCTGCGTGGCATCGCTATGATGCCGGTCCCGATTCTTACCGACATTCACAATGTGCCGTTCTTCGATGAACCGACTTGCGAGTGTGTCACGGAGAACGACGGCGGCAACCGCACGGACACGGCGAAGCTGAAGTTCGCCTCGGAGGACCTGCTGCCGCTCAAAGAGCATCTCGCTTTCGTCGTTACCGCCATAGACGGTAACTCCTACATCATCGGTGCTCGTGAAACGCCGTTCCCGGTGATCAAACACACCATCTCGTTCGGCGATGCCGACGGCGACGGTGCCGGATTCATCTACGAAATCACGCACAAGGCGATTAAATCGCTCGTGCCGTGCCATAAATAAATTTTTGAGCATTCCATATTGAACACTCAATCCCAGTGTCATAAGTAAGAAAAATTGATATGTTTTGCCGTCGGTTCGTGATGAATAGACGGCTTTTTTTCGTATTCAGAGCTGCCTTTCTGCGACACCTTCCCGATTGTTGCGATTGGTAAAGCGGAAAGTGTGGCCGTTGCCGTGCAGTCACACATTGTCGCAGCCGTGGCTTTGTAGTCGAGGCGATTTGCCTATCGCTTTTCGTGGAACGGTCATATTCTCGGCTACGTTTCCCTCGCTGACCGCTTCGCAGCTCTCCTTTGTGGCAGTCCTCACTCGTTCTTCTTGCCCCATCTGTGCCGATGATGCAGTCCACGCTGCCGAATAACTCCGCACAAGTATCTCTTTCTGCTTCTCTACGCTACCTCGCCGAAGTGTCGCACCATTGGGAACGACCGCTCAGTCCTGCAAGCGGTTTCCACATCGGCTTTGCGTTGCAGTGAAGTTTGGTGTCTGCGTCTGCGAGTGTGGTAAGGTCACAGCCCTAAAAGCATCTGCCGTCCACCGCTTTGCCTCCTGTGCCGCGATGCAGGGATTTCAACCGCTTTTTTATTGCGTCAATGGTGTTTCGGACGGCTCCAAGTGGAACGTGCACCACGCTCTGCCTATTGTCTGCATCACCTTTTGT
>UQLZ01000009.1 GCA_900541935.1 uncultured Prevotellaceae bacterium
TCGCCAATCTCCTTAACTCCCGGCAATATTTGTTTCGTAGTTCTCATGAATTGTTAAAAAAAAGTGTTACATACTCTTCCAAAATAGGAGGGGGAAATCAACCACTATTTTGGGCTATTTTTTTGTTTTTTCTTGTATTGTTCCCTTTGTAGGTAGTTTTTATATTGCCTGATGTATATTTTGGCAATGGTGTTCCAGTTAGTTTCTGTCAATTCGATGCCGTGAGCGTCCATCCAAGCATAAATGAGATTGTCACGACGGCGACCAATGTAGCCGTGATAGTGTAAGTCATTCCATAACTGAATGACAAAGCGGCTACGAATGCACCGTTTCAGTTCCTCTTTTGCCCGACGAGGCAAATAGTTGTAGCATTTCGGAGGCTTGGTGCGACTTACCGGGATTACAATCTCGATTTTGCTGTCGTCTTTCAAGTCCGGCTTAGCCCCTGGCGGCAGTTTTTGGAGAAACACTTCGAGTATTCTCCGCTCGGTGGAGAGCTTGCGAAGTTCCACCGGCTGAGTGCCGCCCGAATCATGCACAAACCATTGTGCAAGATAAGGGTCAAGGTCGAGGTATATGTAGTAAGGGTCATTACTCATAGTGTAAAGTTACCGACGATATGTTACATCTTGAAAGACGATGACGTGCAGCATCTCGTTGAAGCGGTCAGCGATACGGTCACCATACTTTTTGCGAATTTCAGAGGGCGTGAGGTTGGTCGTGATGAACGTGAACGACTGTGATTCGTAGCGGTGCTCGATGAGCCTCACGACAGGGTAGATTGGATTGCCATAATCCACGATTTCGGCAGGTTCTGTGCCGAGGTCGTCGATGCCGAGCATTGAGAGCCTTTTAAGGTCTCTAAATGCTTCTACGTCGTGGGCGAGGTCTGTAATCTCGCAAGCGTGAACAATTCGCATACGAGGCTTGAAATACTCGTCCATAAATGAGAAGTGCTTATGATAGGCAAGATGATTCAATGCTTGTTGAAAAGCGTACATAAGCGTGGTTTTGCCGTTGCCGCACGTTCCCGACAGCATAATGCCGAAGCGAGGGGCTTCCGAAGTGAGGTATTCTGCGAGTTGCAAAAGGCTCTTTTGAGTGTTTGCGTCAAATTTGAACTGCCGCAAACGGCTTTCCACTTTGATTTTATAGAACGCCGTGAGCAGAGTGACGGCATCATCTGCCGACATATTGAATCTAAAACGACTCTTGAAAGTCATCTGCCGTCTTAGCACTGACTCCAGTTCCGCGACGCGCTTCATATTTATCTCCGCCGCCGGCTTTTTGTCTTGTTCTTCCATTTCGTTCAAGTATTATTTTCACCCAGTTGAAGAAGTGCCTTCTGAAATCAGCACTATCAGAGTGCGTTTTTTGAGTAATTATCATTTCGTTGGCAAAATCGTTGAAGTAAGACTTCAAAACGTCAATATTGCACGAAAGTGATTCCGCTGTTTGTTCAAAGAAAGAATCGGAATTTTTTACTTCATCAATAAATAATTTTTCTCGCGCGGTGAGAGTAGAATTATTTATTTCGTCTTTATTTTTTTCTTCTTCTACTTCTTTAATCGGATTAGAATTTTGATGCGGCGATTTTGATTTTCGCTGCGATTTTACTTCATCTTTGTTGACAATTTTGATGTCATCAAGTATTGTTATCACTGTATATTTGGGGGTCATTCTAACCGCAATCGTTCCATTTTCTTGGAGTATGTCAAGAAAATTGTGGAGTGCCCGGTTAGATATGCGTAGTTTGTTCATTAAGTTGGAGAACGTGGAAACAATCTGCCCCGGGCGGTAGTGGATTTTAGTGTTACCGACGTATGTTGTGCCGTCCTCGTAAGCAGCCATAAAGAGCAGTTTACTCCACATCCAATATCTGCGAGGGTTGTCCCACACCCAAGAGTCTTGAATATCACGAGGTATCTTAATGAAACCAGCCATTCTAACAAGGAATTATAAGTGTGATTTCCAGAAACGAAGGATTTCATTGCCGTAATAGAATTTTTGAGCCTTACTTCCGGAAGTGCGACGGAAGCCACACTTAATCATATTCATCTCAGTGTATTTACGCAATGTGTGCCTGTGTATTCCGAGCAGAGTGGCTGTTTCCGCAATGGAATACTTGTAAGTGGCGACAACATTAGGTTCAGCGGAAGTAACCATAATTATTTCACACGAGTAACGACCACTGAGCGAGTGGTGCGGTCAGTTTCAGTTGTAAACTTGCGCTTCCAAGCGAGACCAAATTCGCTGCAATAAGTGCGTATCGTAGCGCGTTCTTCAACGGGAAAAATTGCTCGCTGTCCAATTTCAAGACGCCGAAGTATTTGCAATTTTGACATTCTGTAATCAACCTGATTAGCCATTTTTCGTTGTATTTATTTGTATATTATGTATTTATTTACTAACTTTGTGGTGCAAAGTTACGTATTTGTGCTCAATTATAAAACACTAATTGCTCAATACATTTAACTTTTTAACATATCAATCTTCACGAAATAAAGAATAACTAAATGGATTACAATTTGTTAAGCCAAAGCGTTGGTTCGTCAAATTTAACAAAACGTGAAATCGCGCAAGGTCTTGGAATATCACGAAACACTCTTGATGCAATTCTGAACGGCAAAACTGACGCAAGAGTAAGCTATATTGAGCAGATTGCTCAAATGATTGGCGTAAAACCTGCCATCTTCTTCGATGGTAGCGACGTGGCTGTGATGAGCATTGGGAACAAGGATTCCAACATCGCAGGTCGTGACCTTAATCTCGGAACAGCGAACACAAAGCTTCTTCTAAGAATAAAGGAACTCGAAACAAAACTGGAGGCAATGGAGCATCTTGCCAACGAACGAAAGGAGATGCTCGACTTCATAATGCCCCTTGTTCGCAACTTCAGTGAAGCCGGACAAAAGGGGTAAAGTATGCAATAAAAAAGTTACAATATAATCGGTATGCAAATACCTTGTTAAGTTAAAAATCGGCATTTGCATCACTCTCAGCCATAAGGATTTATAAATTTTTAACAATTCCTGGAAAGCGTGTATACGTCAAAAGCGTATCGGGGGTTCGAATCCCCCTCCCTCCGCAAAAACACGCTAACAATCAATATGTTAGCGTGTTTTATTTTAAGGTATATTTCCTGCCAGATAACCGAATTTATTGCAGGTTTTTGCAGTCGTGCAGCGAAGATTATGGTATGTTTTGTAATATGTTGTGCAACAACAAAATACGCATGCATCCCGCGGAACGTGCCGATTGCGGGCTGAAAGCCCAACGGTTCATCAGCCTGGGGCGTTGCCCCAGGCTGGAAATCAATTTACCCTTCAGGGAAAAATTTGTTTTTATTCTCGCGGGACGTGCCATTTGTGGGGATTGTTTTCGTCCGCCATTGCAGAAACGTTCGCAAAAACGGCACGATTGCGGGCACTCTGCGGAGTGTCACTACGGTAGAGTATGTGTAATTTGCTGTAAATAAATATTTTGTTGCTTTTATAGTGTCATGGTTAGGGCTAATACGATTGGGTATGTTACCATATAGGTTATTGCAGAGGCGAGTGACCAGTATGCTGCGCGGTCGCTGGCGCGCTTTGCTGCATCGTAATCGCCGTTGGCGAAGTGTGTCTGCACTTTGCTTGCATAGATGATTGCAACGATGCTTAGCGGCAGGCAGCATAGTATTGTTGTTAGAATAGCCCAAACGAGGTTTGTTGGCGGACATTTTGTTCTGTCTACGCCTTTTTCTGCCTGTACACCGTCGTAATAGCCTTGGTTATAACCGTTGCGGTATGCGTCTTCAATTCCGAATGGAGGAGGGGTAACGCCTGTAAATTCGGGCGGTGTTGTGCCCTCGAATACAGGTGGCTCCATGTCGGGTTCTTCTTCCGTAGTGGCTTCCTCGGATGTTTCCTCTGTGGTTTCTTCCGTCACTTCCGGCTGCACTGGTTCGGCTGCTGGGGCAGGCTTTTCTGTAACTGGTTCTTCCGTCGGCTTGAATAGTTCAGACGCAATATTGGTATCTTTGGCGTAAGTCCATTCTGTGAAGTCCTTGCACCATATCTTTGTGTTTTCTGTAATGCCCTGTGCTTTCAGTTCTTCCAAGGTAAAGGGGCCTTTACTTTCTCCATTTTGTATTATCCAATATTGCATAACGGTTTATTTAAATTTGCTAATCCAACAATATTTGCAAATTTATCATTATTTGTCGGAATAGCAAATGTTTGCGTCCATTTTATTCCAATTCTTCTTCGGCTTCTTCTATTTGCTGTTCAACGGCGTCGTCGGCTTTTCCTTCGAGGAATTGGAAGTACTCATCGAAGGAGCGTCCCTCGTTGATAAGTATTTCGAAGTTCTTCTTACTGATGAAAATCGGCGTTATGCTCTTGTTTAAGCCAACGTTAGGGTCTTTTCGGAGAGCGTTGCAATATTGCTGAACGTCGCCCATACTTGTGAATCCCTTGATTATAATGATACCCAATTTGTCAAAAGCCATTCTTTCAATGTCGAAGTCGCGAACAGAATACTCGGTAAAGTTGTGTCGTGCAACGTTGAATAGCAGTCTGTTCGTCGAAACGCTATCAGTAGAGAAGGTCAACAGGCAGAAATGCTCACCCGTCTGAATGCTGTCGAAAGGCGTTACCTGCACGTCCGCAGCATCAGCCTTTGCTGAGTCGTTAGTAAGTTTTATAGACCAAATCATACCTCTGACGTTCGAAGAGCCGCTATGCAGTTGGCGACCCTTGGCAATGCCTTTAAGGATTTCCGTTGCAAGGTTCGTCATATCTGTTTCAGGGTACCTGACGAGCATCTCCTTTAGAGTTTCCGAGAATGCAGCGAAGTTATTTTCCGGCACATACGACATTGCGTGAAGGAACATGAACTTCGGCATAATCTTTGACAGCGGGAATCGCTTCATCATGTCGTTGTAACTGTCATGAACGGCAGCGTTTCTGTTGTTCATATAGTCGTCGTAGGTCTTTTCGTAAAGTCTCTCCTGCTCCTTCTCCATATTTCTCATATTTTCAATATAGTTAGGGTCAGCAAGAGCCAAACCGTACTTTGTATCGTTGAATTCACCAAGAATCTTTTGTCGGAATATTTCCGCCTTATCGGTCATTCCGTAGCGGGTAAACATCAGATACTGGTTATAGTAGCAGTCAAGACGGTAAATATTGTCTGGGTATTTTGTTTCCAGTTCGGTAAATGCCACTTCAGAGGCACGCACGTCCTCCAACTTATCTTTCAAGATAATAGCCATATTGAACAGACCCTCCTGAATGATATTGTGAGCATTCTGTTTTTCTTCGTCTGTTTTAGGAATCTGCTTTAGATAGAAATCTGGGAAATGCGGGTCTTCAGAGCGGGCAATAGCCTCCTCCTGTTTTTTCTTTTCTGCAATCTGCTCTTCAGAAAGCGGATTTCCGAGAGAGTCAACTATTTCCTTGCCCTCCTCCTCTTCATCGTAGTTATATTCAGAAAATTCCGAAGTGTCGATAGTTGACTTGTTTATACGCCTCCAGTTGTCCTCCAACTTACGGCTACCCCACATTTTCTGGAATTGCGTTTTACCAGCGTTTTTTGTGGTTGTGTTGTAGAAGTACCAGGATTTGTCTGTATTTAGAGTAAAGTTTTGAGTATTGCCTTGAAGAGTATTTGCATTAGCGGCTGCATTAGCCATATATTCCTGCTTAGCAGCCTCTTCAGCCTGTTTCTTCTCCTTCTCTTTCAATTCCTCTATAATCTTCTCAATAACTTTAATCTGTTCCGGTTGCGACATTGCAGCAAGAGTCAACAAAGAGTCCTGCAAATGAACGTTTTGCGCGTAAACGGCAAGTTCGTCAAGAACGTCAGATCTCTTTTTCAGCACCTCGTAATTAGGATAGTCAAGAGGTAGTTGAGGAATAGCCTCCGCATAGCACGGCTGCGCCTTATCGTACTTAAACTGGTCGAAATAAAGTCCTCCCAAAGTTAGTTGGTTAATTGCCTTGTCGATGCCGTTTCTTGTACTTTTTTCATTTGCAAGCACATAATTTTTGATTGCGTTAACGGTATCGCCACGCGAAAGGTACAGATTGCCGACGGCGTAATATAGTTGGTCAAGGTATTCCTTGTTTCTATCCTGCCTTGCCATTCGGAGCAATGATTTCACTTCCGACTCAACGTTTGAGCCTTGAAAAACCTCGCTCTGCTTTATGCGGGCGTTAAATTGGGTGCGGTACTTAACATTGGAAGCGCCAGCAACGTCTTTAAACATCTTGTAAGCCAGAGTCTTGTCGCCATTTGTTTCATAAATCTGCCCCAGAAGGAATTTCATCCTGTTTTTTTGAACTCCACCAGTTTCTTTAACTGCTTTTGCCATATATGGGGCGGCTTCTTTGAATTTCTTTGTCTTGATGAGATAATTTGCGAATGCAGTATTGTAAAGTTTACGCAACCGCTTGTTTGTCAATTCTTTATCCTTAATTCTACTGACAACATTTTCCGACTCGTTAGTCCATTCGAGAGCCGAATAGCAGCGTAATTGCCATATTTTAGCCTCTGTAACGAGTTCCGGCAACCATTTGAAGTACTTTTCAATATATCTGAAAGTAGCGGCTGCAGCAAGGTAATCGCCTTTCAAGTACTGAGCCTCTCCCATCAGTCTCCACGCATTGTGCAAAAAGGGGTTATACTCTCCGCGTTTAAGGTATTCGCGGTATTTAGGGTCACGCATCTTGCTACGGTTCTTCTTGGGACGCTTTTGTATAGAGTGGAGAGCGATAGCCTTTTGCATCTTCTCAATAGTTCTGTTAAAGTCAGAAGACGGTTGAGGGGATTTAGGATCAGCGTATGCTTCAGCCGGGTGAATATATATTATGCCAGAATAGTCATCATCATATTCCTCTTCCATTTTTTTTATTTGTTCCAGATAATGCTGTTCCCCATTGAAATATACATTATAACGAGTTGTAAACGCTTGATAGAATCGTGATGTCGCGGTATTCTTTTTAGTACTGCACGAAGCAAGCAGTGAGAATATCGCGATGAGAGAAATATATATTAAACGGCT
The DNA here is from genome assembly GCA_900541935.1 of uncultured Prevotellaceae bacterium. Taxonomy (GTDB): domain Bacteria; phylum Bacteroidota; class Bacteroidia; order Bacteroidales; family Muribaculaceae; genus Limisoma. The sequence continues at coordinate 7,049 of UQLZ01000009.1, forward strand.
GTTCATCTTTGTTATAACGGTTTAAGAGGCAATTTATTGCATATTGCTTAATTTCTTTATAGCCCTTGCTGTTGCGTATGTTATCACGAGAGTTATAACTATTGTAGCCGAAGCAGGGACTTCACAAAAATAAGAAATAAAGAGACCAGCAATAGAGCAAGCAAGGCTTGTTGCCGATGCAATCATAATCATTGGTTGCAATCTTTTTGTGAATACTTCCGCAATCATTTGCGGAATTGCAAAGAGCGACATAAGCAACATAATTCCAATAAGTTTCAGGGTGAGAACGACTGCAATTGAGACAAGAACAAGCATAACAGTATTTACTGTTCTAACAGGCAATCCTATAGTCTTGGCATAGTCGGCATCAAAAGCGCACGCTGTTATCAGTCTGAAGCCTAAGCCGAAAACCAGAAGTATTATTGCGAGGAAAGAGCCGAAGACAGTCAGTTCTCCATGTGAAATTGTCAGCAGGTTCCCGAAAAGGAAAGAGTTGAGTTCAGGAACGTATCCAGGAGTCATAAAAATGAATAAAACGCCTAAAGCCATTCCAAAAGACCATATAACGGAAATAGCCGAGTCTTCACGAACTTTTTGTTTTGTAGAAAGCCATTCAATTCCTAATGCAGAGGCAACAGCAAAAATGCCAGCCATTATTAGAGGGTTAAAGCCAAGATAGTAGCCGAAGCCCAAGCCACCAAAGCATGAGTGGGTAATGCCACCAGTGACAAACATTAATCGTCGGACAATGACGTATGTGCCTATAATTGCAGAAAGTACGCTTACAAAAGATAATCCTATAAGTGCGTTCCTGAAAAATTCATATTCGAAAATTTCCATCAATCAGTGGATTTTTTAATTGAAGTGTAAAATTAACCATAAATACTAAAACTACAATGACAAAACACCGATTATTAGAAATAATCTTTTGAGAAAATAGAAGGGATATGACTCTATTAGTAACCTGCTGTGAGCCTTTTTAATTGTTATTATAGAATATCATTATCATCCAAGAGGGGTCGCATCAAAAAATTGACACGACCCCTCTCAATATATGAAAAACTATTTGTTATTTTATTATCTTTAGAGTTCTTATGTTCTTTCCTGCATGGCAGCGAACCAGGTAAATGCCTTTGTTAAGGGAAACAAGCGAAAGTTTTTCAACTTTTTCGGCCGAAGCAATGAGAGTACCAGAGATATTATATACTTCAACATTCCCCGACATGCTCATAATTATATTTCCGTTTGCAAACTTAACGTCAAATTTTTCAGTAAGGGCTTCGGTAATACCACTTGGGATAGTTGAGTGCATGCGGTATGCGGCAAGTCCGTTAGAAGGCACATAGAAATAGATGTTAACAGCATCTATTTCACCTATGGAATTAGTGTGCTTCTCATAGTCGGCAAGTGCGTCGCCATAGAAACTGTATTCGTTCCCTAATCCGTTTTCAGGAACAGTCCAAAGATTTTTCAATGTTGAATAATTCTGTTTTGAGCCAACTTCTGTAATAGCAAAGTCGTATGGTCCACCGTAATATTTACCGTCAGACTCATCCATCCATACAGGATTGTTCGGGTAAACGAAGTATTCTTTGTTCCCATAATTGAAGAATGTGCAACCGTTAGCATATTCTGCCAAAGGAGCCAAAGAATTGTTCTTATCGAAAGAACCAATGACCTCGCCTGTGCTAAATCGGTAAAGTGTTGGGTTGCAGAATGAAGAGTTTACATAAACCAAATCTTCGCTTTTAGGGAATACCCTGACAGAGATTCCTAAGTCAGAACCCGATGGTTGCAGTTTTGCAAGGTAGGAAGATGCAACATTTGTGCAAGTGCCATTTTCAAATGTCCAGCGGATAACGTATCTTGATTTAGAAAGTCCGGCAAACACATAGAAATTTCCAGAATTGACGTCACCGTAAACAGCGCAGTGGTCCACACGTCCCCCAGCATTGTCAGAGCAAGATGCAACTTGTACCGCTTCGCCTGTAAACTTGTCGATTTTATGGATAATAAGAGGGTTTGAAGCAATGTTTAAAGAAATGCTTGAAACAAGTAGGTTTCCTGCATTATCCTTCATTACGTCGTTGCAAGGGAGATACTTGACCTGGACGTTAGAAGGCAATGTAAGGTTGCTGATAAATTCACCCGTCTTGGCATTGTATCTGCTAATATAGCATTCTGTTTCAGTTTCGTTTGCAATGCGACCAGAGATGTAGATAATGTTGTCGATAACGCAGAAACTGCGGTTGAAACTCCATTCAGTATTTTCTGGCAGGTTGTTGAATTCGCTATTGATAGAGCGGAACCAGAGGTTCTCAAGTTCCAATTTGTCAACAGGGTTATAGGTTGCCTTGTCCTTCTGCACATTATATCCCGCTTCGCCGCCGGCGATGTCTAAATTGAATTGCCAAGCGTCAGATTCTGTATCAACGCAACCCTGTTTGCTTGTTGTTATTCGCCAGTAGTAAGAGCCCCTTGCCAAGTCTGATTCAGATACAGTGTATTTGATGGTGCCGTTATCTTTAGTCCAGCCTGTTGACAGAGTCAATACTTTAGTTGCAAAAGAATTTGAATTAGCGACTTCAAGAGTGTAGTTGTCAGCATCAACATCTTTGAAAATGAAATCGAAAGCACCTGTCATTGTCGCTCCTTCTTTCGGTGAAATTAGAGAAGTCTTTGGAGCGGGTGTCCTTTTAGGTGTCTGAAAACTCCATGTGGAAGTTGTTGTTTCCTTGTATCCTGCTTTTGTAGCAGTCACCCTCCAGTAATATGTTTCGTTATAGTCAAATTCAGACATATTGACAACAATAGAGTTTCTTGTTGGCGTTTTGCTTAGAACAGGTTGGCGGAAAGTATTGTCGGTAGCAAATTCAACCTTGTATGAAGCACCGCTAATTGCAGCCCATTTGAAGGTAATTGTTGCTATGTCGCTAACCATATTCCCATTAGCGGGAGCCGTTAGTGTCAGGCCGCTGATAGGCTCGTATTCAGCGGTCTTTATCGTTGCAATGTCAGAAGGAGTTGGCTCTTTTCCTGTTTGAGTGCAGATGATTCTCCAGTAGATTGTAGCACTTTCTCCAAATTGAGAAAGGTCAACACTTTTTGAATTTGTGGTTAGATTTTCGAGTTCAATGTCAACGGTGCTCATGTCGCTTCTTTTGCTTATTTGCAGTGTATATGTGGCACCTGAAGCAGAAGACCATTTGAACGTTGCCGGGGATTTTACCACTGAACCGCCAACAGGAGAAATGAGAGATACTTTTTCCGAAGGTTTTGAGTTCTCGTCGCTGTATCTTGGAGCATATTCGTTACCGTATCTGTCGAGGACGCAAATTGCGTAGTAATAGCCAGTTGCCTTATTAGACGGTAAGGTGTAGCTGTTTGTGTAAGTAACGCCAAGCAAATAGTCTGATTTTATACCTGAAGAAGAATTACTCTGTGCATTTGTCTTTGAAACGCTTGTTGGAATCGCATATACTGAATATCTTACGTTATTTATTGCGTCCCAAGTCATTTTGGTACCTGATTTTGCATAATTCTGTATCTTGCCATGCTCGGCGGCAGGCTTCCAGTCAATAGCCGGAGTTAGGCACTTTGTCTGGAATTTGTTTGCAAGGAGGTATTCTCCCAGACCTTTGACAGAGCGTCCGCTTATATATTTTTGTGAGTAGAAGACGCAGCCGGGAGCGGCATTTTTAGTATAGTCACGTGACAACTGTACTTGTTTTGCTACTTCCTTCCAGTTTGTCTCAGTGTTATTCTCTGCAAGAAATGAAATAGAATGACTTGCATAATGGTGCCTGCCAAACTGGTTAGCGACTTCAGACCACCATTTGGTTAGAGGTCCGAAAGGTGCAGTTGTGTGATATGTTGTCCAATATATTTGAGGCGAAATATAATCTATAGTACCCGCTTTCAACCAAGCAACAGGGTCAGAAAATATTCCATTATACTGCCAGTCACCCGCAGGGGCAGGGCAAGGCGTAACGCCGTGACCAGCAGCAACATTACTATCTGTACAAGCAACACCTGCTGGAGAGATTCCAAATTTAGCCCACGGCTTAACAGACTGTATCATGTTGTAAACATCAGCGACCATCTGGTTTACGTTTGCACGACGCCAGTCGCCGATGCTAAGTGAAGAACCTGAATTTTTCCATAGGTTATAGTCTCCTGCATTTTTGTTGCTCGGAATGCCGTTAGGGTAGAAATAATCGTCAAAAATGATTCCGTCAACGTCATAGTTGCTAATGATTTCGCGGCAAACGTTAACGATTCTTTCCTTTGCTTCGGGAATGCCCGGGTTGAGGATGGTAGTTGATTCATGGGTAAGGAGCCAACCGGAATTTTTCAATTCATTGTCTTGTCCGGTTGTCCAGTTAGCGCCAGTAGAAAAACGATAAGGGTTTACCCATGCATGGCATTCCATACCACGTTTATGGCATTCTTCAATGACGAAAGTTAAAGGATCCCAACCAGGATTTGCTCCGCGGCTACCAGTCAGGTAACTTGACCATGGCTCGTATGACGACTTGTAGAAAGCATCGCACATTGAACGCACTTGAAAATAGACAGCATTGAAGTTGTCTGCCTGCAATTGGTCGAGATACTTAATCATCTCGGCTTGCTGGCTTGCTCTAACAGTTGCTGAAGTTCCCTGTTCGGAAGGCCAGTCAAGAGCCCATACAGTAGTTAGCCACACAGAGCGTACTTCTCGTTTAATAAAGTTGTCGGCATTACTTATTATTGTGGCAAAGACAAATAATAAGGTTAATAAGATTTTTTTAGACATGTTAGGGTTGTAATAAGGTGTAAAAGTTTTTGATAGTATTGTTTATGCAAATGTAGTTTAATTTGTGGGCAGAACAGGCTTAAATATACATAATTTAACTATTATCAAGTAATATTTAATTTATTTTTAAGGTCCTATTCATGCAATTTCAAACAATTCGGGTGATTTTAAAAAATTGACATTATGTTTGATAACATATTTAACAATAATTGTAATATATTTTTTGCGTTGTTAGTATTTTTTCAACAATTTTACTGCGAATTTTTAACCTAACATTTAACCATGCAATGAAAAAAACTTTATTTCTAATAGTGTTAAGTATTGTCAGTTTTAGTATATCAACAGCCACGAACATTATGGGTACAATGCAAGCCGATGTTGATAGAATGTACTATTTTGTAAAGTCAGTAAATAGCAGTTTTCCGCGGGAGATTGCCGAGAACTTTTATAATGTAGCCAAGAAATATGGTATGCGCGGCGATATTGCTTTGTGTCAGTCTTGTGTAGAAACAGGGTGGTTCAAATATACAGGCGGAACGGCAGTGCGACCGGAACATCACAACTATTGCGGGCTTGGCGTGACAGACTTTGGAAAGCCCGGGTGTATATTTAGCACAGTTAAGGAGGGCGTTACGGCTCAAATTCAGCATCTTTACGCTTATGCAACTACGAAAGCACTGCCGGCAGGCGAAGTGCTCGTGGATCCTCGTTTTAATTATGTTACCAGAGGTTGTGCTCCTACTTGGGAATCACTCGGCGGAAAATGGGCGGTGGCAACAGATTACGGAACAAAAATCCTTAGTATATATAAGGATATGATGAATTACACGTTGCCAGTATCGTTGAAGGCAGACAAGACAAGTGCTTCTCTTACAGGAACTCAAGGCTGGTCTAAGCCGTCGGTAAATGTGCAGATTACCGCAACTGGACTTTCAAGCGATATAAACGTTAACTCAAGCACTTCAACTTTTGAAGTTACTAAAGTTAATTGGAACAACCGCACAGGTGGTACCTTAAAAATCTCTCTAAACACATCAAAATCGCCAGGTAACTATTCTGGATATGTAAAAGTGCAAAGTGGCTCTTACAGCGCAACCATCAATCTAACAGGTACAATAAAAGTGCCGCCACTGTCTTTATCAGAAGGTTGGGAGGCAAGCCAGGCCAAAGGTAATCAAAACCGCTTCGGATGGGATGCAACAAAAGTGCGTAACTTCTCTTATATGAACGGAAAGCTATATTGTGTTTATAACCATTCAGATATAAAGGTTATCAATGCACAGACAGGTGAAGACCTTGGTAATCTTGACAAGGCTGGCGTTGGTGGTGGAACATTGACTTTCTGCGATGTTAAGGCTATTGACGGCCATGTTGTTGCTTGTAATCTCGCTACGGCTGCTAACGGACACAAACTAACCCTTTACGCTTGGGACAAGGATAATGGCTCTCCTTATGTTCTTTTCCAGACTTCAGATTATCAGGGAGCAACACGCCTTGGTGACTGTATGGAATTATCGGGAACATGGTCTAATCTTTGCGTAACATTCGCCAACGATAACGGTTCCCAAACTAAAATTGTAGAATATCGTCGCAATAGTAGCGGAACATGGTCAACAAAAAGTTATAATGTTACAACAGATGGTTATACAAGACTGTCAACAAGTTCTACAACTCGTGCATACTCACAAGCAAACGGCTGGTGGATTGACGGCAAAGACTGCCACCCAACATGGCTTACTAACAGCAACGGAGTAGCAAAGAAATCGTATTCAATAAATATCGGCGAAACATGGGGAGCATCGCATCACGAATTCTACTGGAAAGGCATTAAATATGCTCTGAACCTTGTTTTCTCTGACCGTGTTGCCGGTGATGCTTCTTCTACATATAAAAACGGAAGAATGCGCCTAACTATTGACAACTCAAGCAACTATTCGGATATTACAAATGCCGGAGAATATCCAAAAAGCGGACTCGGCTCTACAAGAAACACAAACTGTACTGGCGACTGCATGGTGAATACCGACGGCAGTTCTTACGTTGAGGCTTGGGTTTGCTCTACGACTCAGGGTATGGCTTACTATAAGTTCGGTTCTGTGCCATCTTACAACCCGCAACCGATAAAGCCTGCTGGTCCGGAGATTAAAGCCTCTATATCAAGCATTTCGCTTTCAAGCGAAATTTGGTCAAGTGCAACTTCAAATGTAACTATTTCGGGTGCTAATTTGACAGGCGACATCAAGTTGGAACTTTCTGGCTCTGACGCTGATAATTTTGAATTGTCAACAAATACGATTTCTAAAAACACTTCAGCAAGTGTAACGATAAAGTACTCGCCTATATATACCGGCACGCATTACGCCACTCTAACAGCAACATCGGCTGGCGCTGCTCCTGTAAGCATCTACCTGACAGGTAATGCAACACCGAAGATGGAACTTGACGACAATGTTACAAAGATGACCGAAGTATGGAACTATTCAGGAAACACTTCCGTTCCTTCGTGGATGAATCTTACCGACCCGGCAGTTAGAAGCATTGCTTTCTTGAATGGAAAACTATATGTTCTCCATGGAAATCCATGGGGTACTCCGGTTGTGAAAATAATTGATGCCTATACAGGTGCATATAAGGGCGACCTTAATTTAGATGGTCTTGCAAGTGCGATGCTTGGCGTTTCAAGCATCATTGCCTTCGACGGAAAGTTATTTGCATCAAGCCTTTCTGCAGCAAACCATGCTTTAACTATCTACCGCTGGGATAGTGACACTTCTAAACCTGTTGCAGTTGTAAGTGATGCAACCCACGGCGGAGTTGTATGCGGAGCAACCCTTTCAGCAAGTGGCAACTTGCAAAACGGCAGATTCTGGATTAATAATGATAATACCGACAGAGTAATGTACTACACAATCTCTAACGGCAGTGTAAGTTCAACACCGCAAACAATTATGCTGAAGAATGCTAACGGCTCTGCGTTTGCAGGCGGCAACGGTCGCGGTGCCTGCGAGGTTGTTGCAAACAGTGACGGTTCATTCTGGTTGGCAGCGAAAGACGCAGTCCCAACATTGTTTAGCGCGTCAGGTATTGCTCAGAAATCGATGAACGTTTCTGCATTGAACGGCGTTCAATTTGGTACTGCTATGAAGATATTCAACTTCGGAAAACGCAAATACGTTGCTGCAACAACATATTTGAGCGGAACATCTAATGGCGGATTCGTTTTGGTTGACGCTACAGACGGAATCGAAAAAGCTGAAAAGAGCAATTTCTTCTATCCTGAAAAAGGTCTCGGAGCAACAGCAAACCAGCAACGCGTATCATCTGTCTGCCAGTCAACAAGAAACTCTGGTGGCATTCTTGATATCTGGGTATGCGTTAATGGTCAGGGCGTTGCATACTATACCTACGAAGGCGGAAAACCGTCAGGCGTTGAGGAAATAGGTATAGCCGGCGGAGATTTGATTTATAACGGAGAGACAGTTGCTTTAGTTGGTGCAGATGCCAAGCAGATTGCAATTTATTCAACCTCTGGCGCTTTAGTTGCTAATGCGATAGAAGTAAATGAAGTCAGTATTTGTAATTTGTCTAAAGGTATTTATATAGTAAGAGCCGTTGCTGGTAATGGCAGTGTTCTAACAAGAAAAATCATAAAACGATAGAAATAGTAAAGTAAATTTTAAAGGTTAGTAAATTGGTTTGAGGGCGCCTTATAAAGGAGCCCTCTTTTGTATGGTTTCGATAAAAAACTTTTGCTAAATTACGTTATGGCGGTCAACGACCCATTTAAGAAAAGATTCTATGGATGGTTGCGGCAGTGGTCCGAAGCCTTTGTGCGAGCCACCTTGCATGCTTCCAACATTCCATACCTCATCTCTGCTTTTTTCGAGGGTATAGTATGCGCAGGCGTTTTTGTTTATGCGAACAAAAACCGCACCAAATGCTGCGTGATGCAGTCTTTCCGGTTCTGGGAATACGTATGCTATGATTACCGAATTTTCATCAACGCGGAACATTTCATGGCGGAATTCGTGCCATTCAAATTCTATTTCCGGGTAACTGTCAGCCAAAAATGGTTTCCATGTGTCAACACTGTTGAGGATTCCCCAGTCAACAGCACCAGCGTTGATATCGTCAACAAGTTGCGGAATCCACTGGTATTCTATAAAATCCTGCCCTAAGGCTCTCTTTTCACTATCCATATTGTTTCTTTTGTCAACAAAATTAATATAAACATATCGATTGTGAAAATTGGAGTGCAAAAAGCGAAAATTGAAGTCGTTTATTCGTGTGTTTAGCGGGCAAATACTGCGGGTGATTGCGGGATTATTTAGTACGGAATGGTTATATATTGAGAGTTAATTGCAATTATATACATACAAATAATTATTTATTTACTAAAATGTTTGGATAAAATGTGATAAATTGTTACCTTTGGCTGTCTTTTTGTGAAAAAGAGAATTTTTATTTTTCTTTTGGCAATATTTTTATTGCTATTTAGGTGTATTTTTTAATAATATAAATATATTACTATGAAACAATTCTACAAGTTTTTTACTCTGTTTGCTGTATTTGCTTTTTTAGTGCAAAATGCGAATGCTGCAACTTGGAGTTACGATTGGCCGAAAAGTGCCACTGCTGATAAGCCGGATTATGCGGGCGGTTTCTATAATTTTGGTACTGTCTATGATGCTGAGTTGACGGCAATGACCAGAACTCTAAACGGTCGTGCTTGGACCTTGACTTTTGATAAGGGAACAAAGTTGGCATATCTTTCCGGCAGTGGTCAGTCAATAGGCTCAACAGGAGCCTTTACCAGTCAGTTTGGGCTTTCTTCCAATGCGTTTAGCGGAAAGATTACCAAGATCTCCGTTACTGCCCGAACAAAGGCAAGTGATGCAAAATTTGGCGTTGCAGTTAATGGTAAGGCTTATTTATGCAATGGAGTTGCAGAAGTGGGATATACGAATACAACAACTACTCCAGAAGAGTTTGTTTTCATTCCTGGTGCAGATGGTGCTCAAGAAGGTGAGATTGCTATGAGTTTTACTATTCCTGGTGCGGCAAAAAACGCTTATGTCAAGAAGATAGTTGTTGAGTATGAAGAAGTTGCCTCTGCTGTGGCGGCACCGACTTACTCTCCTGCAGCAGGTACTTATGACGAGCCTGTCAGCGTTACTCTATCTGCTGATGCTGGTGCAACTATTCTATATACCCTTGACGGTTCTAATCCAAGAACGGAAGGCAATGTTGCTGTTAAGACTTATTCTGCTCCGTTCGAAATTGCTGAGACAACTGTTGTTAACGCTGTTGCTAAGGTAGGTGGTGAAATGAGTGCCGTTGCTGAAGCAAAGTATGTTATTCGCAAAAGTCCAGGCTTGTCGATTTATGGCACTCAGGAGTTCACTATAGAATTGCTTGAGGAGGGTTCTATCATTGTTGACAATCCAAATAATGTAGAGCCGATTACCTATAAGAGTTCAAATCCACAGGTTGCGTACGCAGACAAGACAGGGCATATTTACACTTATGCCGTTGGAGAAGCGGTTATTTCTGTAAAGTATGCAGGCAATGAAGTCTATTTGCCTCAGGAATTGCTTGTTCCTGTAAAGGTTATTGCAAAAGAGCCTCTTGCTGGTCTGACAGTTACTCCGGCAGGTGGTACCTACAATGATCTTACAGAGGTAACTATCCAATGCACCGATGCAAGAGCCAAGGCTTTGTGGTATTATATTGGCGATAAGGCTATGACGCTCGACGAGTTGGGTATCCTCAATGAGTTTGAGATAAACAAGTCAACTTCGATGACTTTGAAACTTGACCATTCATGCGTGCTTTCCGTACAGGCTATGGGCGATAACGTTTGGAGCGAACCGCAGTTTGTCACATATACAATCAATATGCCTCTAAGGGCTGATTTTGAGGCAGGCGAGGCATACGAAACGGTTTATGGCAATGGCTTTGATACAGATGCAGACTTGAAGGAGTGGGAGGTTTCTACCGGTTCAAGTTGGAAACTCGCTGCAAGTTGCAACGCTTATCCAAACCTTCCGGAATTTTCATCGATTAATCCGAACAGTAAAAATTCCTTGTATCATAAGTATGCAAGTACAGGAGAAACCGTTGTTATCTCCTCTCCGGCAGTAAGCGTTCCAGAAGGCGGTAAGGTGCAGTTCTATTCAGCATTTAACCCTATTTGGATTTTCAACGGAAATGTTATTCTTTATGTAACGGAGGATGTTCCGAATGCCGTTCCTGTGAAAATTTGGGACGCTTTTCTTGCTTCGCAAGAGGCTGCTTCTGATGACGTTAAGTGGAATAAGTATTCTGCTGATTTGAAGGATTTTGTTGGCAAGAAAGTCAGATTCTCGTTCAGTTACGTTCTTGACGGTGGCGATGATGTCTTTATTGATGACTTTAAGGTGACCGTTCCTAAGACTGGTGTTGAGTCGGTTACAGTTCCTGCTGGTGAAAAACTTCAGTTCAAAGACCTTTCAACAGGCGAGCCGACGGCTTGGGAATGGCAATTCCCAGGTGCAGATCAGCCAACTTCTAAGGAGCAGAATCCTGCCGTTTCGTATTCAAAGGCAGGAACGTATGATGTTAAATTAAAGGTGACAAAGGGTACCGAGACAGCGGAAGTTACCCGTAAGGGCTATGTTGTTGTTCAAAATGTTGCGCCAACTGCAGAAATCGGAACCCCAGAAGGCGTTTATTATTCTCCAGAGGCAGGTTTGGTTGTTCCTTTAAATACTCCGATAACATTCAAAGATGCGTCAAAGGGCTTCCCGACGGCTTACGAGTGGAGTCTTCCAGGTACGGACCTTTTGACTTCTAAGGAAAAGGACGTTACAGTTAAGTATCTGAAGGAAGGTATGTTCGACGTTGACCTTGCCGTTTCTAACGATGCAGGTCGAGCAACGACATATATCTACGGCGTTAAGGCAGGTGGCGAGTCTTTGGTTTGGAATATTGCCGCTAAGGATAATGCTAACCTCGGAATGATTGAACTTGGCTGGTATGGCTGCTACGGTGGCACTAACTGGCTCGATATGGATGCTTTTGCGGAATGCTTTGATAAGCCAGCCGCTCCTGTGAATATCAGCAGCGTTAATATCTATTTTGCAAGTGTTGCCACAGCGGGCACGCCAGATGCAGAGATAACGGTTTCTATTGCAAAGGCTGATGCAAAGGGTATGCCTGGTGAGGTGCTCGCTACTTCAAAATTGCCGGTTTCACAACTTGTTGACGCTTCTCAGACATATAACGACCCGACAACGTTTGTATTGGACAAGACAGTCAAGTTGGCAGAGAAATTCTTTGTAACGGTATCAGGCTTCCCTAATGGAGACGGTGACAATGTGGTTATGTTTGCATTGCGTCGCCAGGCAGGCGAAAAGGGTACAACATACCACTATATGAAGGAATACGATGACAATAACCAGCCGACTGGCGAGAGCAACTGGTACGCACAAAGTGAAGATGTCTGCTCATTTGCTATCGCTCCTAAGATTGTTTTCGATACACCGCAGGGCAGTGTGGCTGAAATTGAGGCAGAAGAGCAGGAAGGTCCGGTTACTTATTATAACTTGCAGGGTATCCGTATTAATGCAGACCGCTTGATTCCAGGTATCTATATCCGCCAACAAGGCAAAACAGCAAAGAAAGTGATTATAACTGAGTGAATTTAGAATCTTTTTATCAATTATAGCGTATCTAAAAGAGGGTGACCTGTAAGTAATAAGACTTTAAGGTTACCCTCTTTTAGATACCATTCGTACTATCAACCCTATGCTCCTACGGAGTGCTTTCCTTATGCTAATGCATGGGCAGTGTCCCCAGACCGGTGAATAAATGTTTTTGATTCCGCAATCGCGGACGCTTGCGAGATGCGTCCCAACGGCAGTATGATTGTAAGGTTTTGATAATCAATTAACTGTAGGGACGAAATGTATTTCGTCCGCCATTGCAGAAACGTTCTCAAAACAGTATGATTCACGGACACTCTGCAGAGTGTCCCTACGGTAAACATTAGGCAATGTATTGAATATTAATTATTTATATTGAAATATTGCAAATATGTCTGCCGTGTATGAACAAAAGTAGGGCAACCTAAAAGCCTTATGGCTTTTGGGTTGCCCCTTTGTTGTATTGTTCTTTTGAAAGAATTATTCTTCTCCTTCTTCAGTTTCGTCTTCTTTCATGTTGTGGAAAACGTTTTGAACGTCTTCGTCGTCTTCGAACTTTTCGAGGAGTTTTTCGATTTGCTCGCGTTGCTCGGCTGTTACTTCCTTATAGTCAGTCGGGATGCGTTCAAATTCAGCGCTTTCAATTTCAAACTCGTTTTCTTCCAAGTAGTTTTGGATATTAGCAAAAGAGTCGAATGCACCGTAGAGAACGATTGATTCGCCTTCGTCTTCAAGTTCGTCAACGCCGTAGTCAATCAATTCCAATTCGAGGTCTTCCAATGAAAGTCCTTCTTTCGGTTTGATTTTGAACACACACTTGTGGTCGAACAAGAAAGAGAGACTGCCTGTAGTTCCAAGTGAGCCACCAAATTTGTTGAAGTAACTGCGAACGTTTGCAACAGTACGAGTATTGTTGTCAGTAGCAGTTTCAACTACGATAGCGATACCGAAAGGACCATATCCTTCGTAGATAATTTCCTTGTAATCGCTTGAATCTTTGTCAGTTGCCTTTTTAATAGCACGTTCAACAGTATCCTTAGGCATGTTAGCAGCCTTAGCGTTTTGGAGGAGTACGCGGAGACGGGAGTTTGCTGTCGGGTCAGGACCAGCGGCTTTAACCGCGATAGTGATTTCTTTACCGATTTTAGTGAAAGTGCGGGACATGTTACCCCAGCGTTTCAATTTTCTCGCTTTGCGATATTCAAATGCTCTTCCCATTGTATATATTTTTTACTTTAGTTTTAAATTATCTGAGTTTAGCGTCGAGTTGCTTTTGCAAGTTTGTGATGATTTTATTCATAACGGCATCGATTTGCTTGTCGTTAAGAGTCTTTTCGTTGTCTTGAAGAATCATGCTGACAGCGTAAGACTTTTTGCCTGGTTCGAGGTTCTTACCTTCGTAAACGTCGAATAGGGTAACTGATTTGAGCAAGCGTTTTTCAGAAGCCTTAATCACTTTTTCAACTTCGGCGAATGGAATGTCGGCGTTAAGAAGTAGAGCCAAATCGCGCTTAACAGCCATTGATTTAGGAAGGTCTTGATATTCAACTTTCTTCTTCAAAGCCATTTTCAAAAGGCTGTTCCAGTCAAATTCTGCGAAGTAAACTTCTTGGTCTATGTCGGCAGCTTTAGCGATTTTGCGGGCAACGATACCGAGTTGTCCGAGAACTTTTCCGCCACGGTTTTTATATACCAATGCTGCAGAGAATATTTCGCTCTTAGTTTGCTCTGCAACGATTTCGTTTTCTGTGATGCCGAGGCGAGCAAAGATATTTTGAACGGTAGCCTTCAAGTCGTAAACTGTAGCCTTTCTTGCAGGAGCCGCCCAGTTTGCAGCGTAGAGGTCGCCAGTAAGCCAAAGACCGATGTGCTGCTCTTCGCTGAACGGAGCAAGAGGTTTTTCTTGAGTTGATTCTGCTTCAGGGTTGAAGAAGTAGCAACTGCCAAATTCGTACATTGCAAGGTTTGCGTTCTTTCGGTTGATATTGTGAGCGAGGCTTTCCAAACCGCCGAAGAGCAATGTTTGACGCATAACAGCGAGGTCGTTGCTTAGCGGGTTGAGAAGTTTAACGCATTTATCCAAAGGATAAGTTTCTGCAAGGTTTTCGTAGTATGAAACCGCAGTAAGAGAGTTGTTAAGAATTTCGTAGAAGCCGCTTGCACTGAGTTGCTCAGACAGGAGTTGCTGCAAGTGCTTAGAGTTGTCAGTAGGCTGACGGTATGAAAGGCTTGAGTGGATTGTTGTGCCAAATTCCACGTTGTTATAGCCATATACTCTCAAGATTTCTTCAACGACGTCGCATGGGCGGGTTACGTCAACGCGGTATGTCGGGATAAGGATTTCGAGAGTCTTTTCATTCTCCGCAACGATTTCTATTTCGAGAGAATTTAGAATTTCCTTTATTGTTTCAACTCCGATTTCCTTACCTATAAGGCTGTTGACGTATTCAATATCCAAAGAAACCTTCGGACGCTCAACAACTTCCGGGTATATGTCAACAATGTCGCCACATATTTCACCGCCAGCGAGTTCTTTAATCATCAAAGCGGCAAGTTTGAGGGCATAAACAGTATTGTTAGGGTCAACGCCTCTTTCAAAACGGAAAGAAGAGTCAGTATTAAGACCTTGGCGGCGAGCAGTCTTTCTAACCCAAGTAGGGTGGAAGCAAGCCGATTCAAGGAATATGTCAGTTGCAGTTTCTGTAACTCCAGAGTCAAGGCCTCCGAAAACGCCGGCGATGCACATAGGCTCTTCAGCGTTGCAAATCATAAGGTCCTTGTCTGTCATCTTGCGTTCAACGCCGTCGAGAGTAGTGAATTTAGAACCATCATCAACGGTTCTTACAACGATTTTTTCACCTTTAACCTTTGCGAGGTCGAAGCAGTGCAACGGCTGGCACATAGAATGAAGGATGAAGTTTGTAACGTCAACAACGTTGTTGATAGGGCGCTGTCCGATTGTTGTAAGGTAGTTTCTCAACCATTCCGGGCTTTCAGCAACCTTAACGCCTCTGATTGTCAAACCACAGTATCTGATGCAGGCCTCAGGTGTTTCAACGCTTACAGGAACGGCACCGTCGTTGCGGTCTGTAGCGAAAGCGTCAACTGATGGTCTGTGAAGGTTTGCAGTGCGGCCGTTTCTAACCATCCATGCAGCCAAGTCGCGAGCAACGCCGTAGTGAGAAGCAGCGTCGATGCGGTTAGGAGTCAAGTCAACTTCGATGAGATAGTCATCTTCGATATTGTAATATTCCTTAGCAGGCGTTCCAGGAACGGCAGTTTCAGGGAGAACGATAATGCCGTCGTGAGATGTTCCCACGCCGATTTCGTCTTCAGCACAAATCATGCCGAATGATTCAACGCCTCTAATTTTTGATTTCTTGATAGTGAATTCTTCGTCACCGTCATAAAGTTTTGTACCAACAGTAGCGACAACGACATGTTGTCCTGCAGCCACGTTAGCGGCACCGCAAACGATTTGTGTCGGTTCGCCGTTTCCGAGGTCAACTGTAGTGATGTGAAGGTGGTCACTGTTTGGGTGCTCAACGCAGGTAAGAACCTTACCGATAACGATGCCTTCCAATCCACCTTTGATTGTTTCCACTTTTTCCACTCCGTCAGTTTCCAAGCCAACAGAAGTAAGGGCGACAGAAACCTCTTCCGGTGTAAGGTCGAAATCAAGATAATTTTTCAACCATTTATATGATATATTCATAGCAAGTATATTTTCTGATAAAACGATACGTCTTAAAATCTCGCAAATTTACAAATAAAATCCTGAATATGTGCAATCAAACACCGAAAACTTGCCTGAATAAAACGTTAGTACGGACTTAAATTCAAATCTGCATAAGCATATACGGTGCCATATAAGAGGTTGATGGTTGTTGCTTTCTCCAGTAATGTGTCTTTCTGTATGAATAAAATATGTTTTCTGCAAAATACACAGTATCTATACTATTTAAAATTATGTTACCGCTACCAGATTGGTTTGTATACAAATGCGGAGTATTATAAACCTTTGTCTTTGTTGCGTTTGACATAATTGACTAATTGTATGATATAGAGAGTGTCGCTATATTGAAATTGCCATATCTGACATCAAAGGTTCGGAAAAAATTTTCTTAAAAAGGCATCCTGCAATTCATCAAGTTCCATAAATTGACAATAACGGTTAACACCTATTTTTTCAAGGGCGTCTAATGATAATTTATTACCATTATACATTGCTGCTGTAGGAATGAGTTTGTAACAGTCGTTATCAGGTATGAATGGAGCAATCCAGCAGGTGTTGTCGTTACGAGTGCAATTTGTGTCAACGACTTCAAGACGATAGCGCACTTGATAATGCCCTTTGCCAATGAGATAGAGATAGCAAATATCACCAACTTCAAATCTTTTATTGCGTGCCTTCTTCCAGTATACACATCCTAGTGTTTGAATGCTCTTTACATGATCAATAACGCTTTCTTTCCCTTTCAGTAAAAATGTTCGAATATATTCCATATAAAAAATAATGCTTAATTAAAAAATGATTTATTTGAGTCGCAATATACGAAATTAATTTGAAAAATATAGTTTTAATGCACGGAAAATTAAGAGAATAAGAAAACTTGCCTGAATGGATTTTTGTTGGTTAAACTTTGAACCTCAATTATAAATGTCCATATTGGCAGATTGAGAATATTCTGTGGCCATTATTTCATAAAAAAATAAAAATACCTAATAAATAAGCCCTAAGGTCTTGACAACCGATGTGTTAATGTTGTATCTTTGTACCTAATTTCATTATTTGGGTAATTATGTCAAAGGAGAAAAAATCCAAGATATCGTATTTTCAGTCGAATTTTACGTCAACGGTTAGTGTGTCGCTCGTGTTGCTTCTTGTAGGAGTTGTTGCGTTTCTTGCAATCGTTGCCAATAATTTCAGTACTGAATTGAAGGAAAATATCGGTTTTAACGTTGTCGTTGCCGATGAGGCTTCAGCGGAAGAAATTATAGAACTTGACAAGGTCTTTAAAACTGCGCCTTATGTATCAAGAAGTAGGTTTATCTCCAAAGAAGAGGCTTTGCAGAGTTGGCAGGCAGAAACAGGTGAAAATCTTGTTGAACTATTTGGTGTAAATCCTCTTGGTGCAGAGTTTGAAGTATATGTTAAATCAGAATATGCAAATGTTGACAGTCTGACGAAAATAGAGAAGGGACTTGTAACAGTTCCCTTTATAGATGAAATCGTTATGCACAAGGATGAGGTAGATGCTGCAACAAGAAATATTAGCAATATAGCAGTTATACTTCTTGCCGTTGCAGCAGTTTTGCTATTTATTTCGTTCGCGCTTATTAATAATACTGTCAGGTTGACAGTCTATTCCCGACGTTTTCTTATCCACACTATGAAACTTGTTGGAGCGAAGCCGGGATTTATTCGCAAACCGTTTATTATAAGCAATATGATAAATGGAGCAATAGCGGCTATGCTTGCTATCGTTTTGCTCCTCGTCATATATTTTTCCATACAGGAAATCGACAACTCTCTACTTGCTGGCATCGACTGGATAAATAGCCTTATAGTTTTTTCTGGTCTTATCGGCATAGGAGCCATGCTTTGTGGCATTGCAGCTTTCTTTGCTTCAAGCAAATATATTAACCTTAGTTACGACGAATTATTCAAACGATAAAAATATGAACGAAACAAACCAAACTAACGAGGGTGGAAAATTTGCTCTCGGAAAAATGAATTATATAGTAATGGGCATTGCCGCAGCCATGGTTGTTATTGGCTTTCTGATTACAGGTTCGGGAGAACCTTCAACAGAAGAAGCGTTTAATCCTGATATTTTCAGCACTTTGAGAATTGCAGTTGGCCCAACGATTGCCTTTCTTGGCTTTGTTATGATGTTTTTTGGAATTTTAATCAAGAAAAAATAAAAGTAAATGGAAATTATTGATGCTATAATTATAGCGATTGTTGAGGGTTTGACAGAGTTTTTGCCGGTTTCTTCGACAGGTCACATGATTATTACAGAAGGATTGCTAAACGTAGAAATAACACCTTTTGTCAAGGCGTTTACAGTAATTATTCAGTTTGGAGCGATATTATCTGTCGTTTGTCTCTATTGGAAGCGATTCTTCCAGTTGAATCATGCGCCGGCTCCAGAAGGGGCATCACCGCTGAAACGCTTTTTGCACAAATATGACTTTTACTGGAAACTGCTTGTAGCCTTTATACCGGCAGCCGTTATCGGTCTTCTTGCAAGTGATTTTATCGATGAATTGCTTGAGAGTGTTGAGGTAGTTGCCATTATGCTTATTGTTGGCGGAATCTTCATGCTTTTCTGCGACAAGATTTTCAATAAAGGCAGTGAAAAGACCGTGCTTACAGAGAAGAAGGCGTTTATGGTCGGACTTTTCCAATGTATTGCTATGATACCTGGCGTTTCCCGCTCAATGGCTACTATCGTTGGCGGTATGGCGCAGAAGATGACAAGAAAGGCAGCTGCTGAATTTTCTTTCTTCCTTGCTGTTCCAACAATGCTTGCCGCTACAGGGTATAAGGTGTTGAAACTTTTCTTGGAAGAAGATGGTGCTCAGATTCTTAGCGAGAATTTGCCTGTGCTGATTATCGGTAACGTAGTTGCATTTATTGTGGCGCTTCTTGCTATCAAGTTCTTTATTTCCTTCGTAACCAAATATGGTTTCAAGGCTTTCGGATGGTATAGAATTTTGGTGGGAACAGCAATCTTGGTAATGATTCTTTCAGGTCAAAGCCTTGCTATAATTTAAAAACGCAACAATATGCTAAATCCTATAGAAGGAGAAATTTTTCACGTTGACAAACCGTTAAAGTGGACGTCATTTGATGTTGTCAAGCGTATCCGTGGCATCCTGTCACGCCGTACAGGTAAGAAGAAACTGAAGGTTGGGCATGCTGGAACGCTTGATCCTCTTGCGACAGGCGTTATGACTATTGTAACGGGCAAGTCAACAAAACTGATAGAAGAACTGCAAGCCCATACAAAGGAGTATGTTGCAACAATCCGTCTTGGAGCGACGACGCCGTCGTATGACCTTGAAACCGAGGTTGATGCGGAATACCCGTGGGAACATATAACGCGCGAAGGTGTTGAGGAAACCTTGACAAAATTCATTGGCAGGATACAGCAGACGCCTCCGGCATACTCTGCCTGCAAGATTGACGGCAAAAGGGCGTACAAGATGGCAAGAAAGGGCAAGGAGGTTAACATCAAGCCTAAAGAACTCGTTATTGATGAGATTGAATTGCTGTCATTTGAAATGCCAACAATCGTTATCCGCGTTGTTTGCAGTAAAGGAACGTACATCCGGGCACTCGCACGAGATATTGGCGAAGCACTCGGCTCAGGCGGACACTTGACCGCCTTGCGACGCACAAGAGTTGGAAGCGTTAGGGTGGAAAACTGTCATAGCGTTGATGATTTGACAAAGATATTAGAAAACGAACAAATAATAAATCCGGAAGAATTATGAACTTGATGGAAGTTATGGGTAACCGTGAAATGAAATTGTCACAATTTAAATTTAAATTGCCAGAGGAACTCATTGCACTCTACCCGACAGAAGAAAGAGACGAAGCAAGACTGATGGTCGTTAACCGCAAAACCGGTGAAATCGAACATAGGGTCTTCCGTGACGTTATCGATTATTTCGAAGAAGGTGACTTGATGGTTATGAACGATACTAAGGTTTTCCCTGCAAAACTTTATGGTAACAAGGAAAAAACTGGTGCGAGAATCGAGGTTTCTCTCCTTCGCGAACTTAACGAAGAGCATAAGCTTTGGGACGTCCTTGTTGAGCCTGCTCGCAAGATTCGTATCGGTAACAAACTGTACTTCGGCGACGATGAGTCAATGGTTGCGGAAGTTATCGACAATACAACATCAAGAGGCAGAACTCTCCGTTTCCTTTATGACGGTCCGCACGATGAGTTCAAGGCAGAACTTTTCAAACTCGGAACAACGCTGTTCCCGGATTATTTCAGCAGAGAGTCAGAACCGGAAGATGCAGAAAGGTACCAGTGTATCTATGCAAAGAATGAAGGTGCAGTAATTGCTCCTGCGGCTGGTCTTCACTTTAGCCGTGAGGTGATGAAGATGATGGAAATCAAGGGTATCAATTATGACTTCCTTACACTTCACTTCGGTCTTGGTAACTATCGTGAAATCGATGTTGAGGACCTGACAAAGCACCGTATGGATTCAGAGCAGATGGAAATCTCGGCAGACTTGGTGAAACTTGTTAACGACACTAAGGACAAAGGTCATGCAGTTTGTGCTGTTGGTGCTTCTGTTATGCGTGCTATCGCAACTGCGGTTAGTATGAACGGACACATTAAGGAATATAGCGGCTGGACAAACAAGTTTATCTTCCCGCCGTATGACTTTACTGTTTGTACGTCAATGATTAGCAACTTCCATTTGCCATACTCAACAATGCTTATGATGGTTTCGGCATTTGGTGACTATGATATCATCCGCAATGCCTACGACGTTGCCGTTAAGGAAAAATACCGTTTCGGCGTTTATGGAGATGCTATGCTGATTATCTAAAAATTGCGTAAATAAAGTAAAAGCGGAGGGTTATGCCCTCCGTTTTTTATATGGTTACGTTTGCAATGGAAATTGCAAGGATTAATATGGAAACTATTGCTTCCAAAATACTTTTCCTAATTGACTTTTTCTTAAATTCTTCTTGTTTGTGTGCTTTGGTTAAGATTATAATGTTGAATATAAGTGCAATTACCGCAATTGAAGCACCGATGTAGAAGAGGAGATTTATTTCAAGAATGTCTCCTAATCCCATTGTTATAAATGCTATGGTGTTTGTGATTGAAAGGTTGTCGTATCTCTTTTCCATCGTGCTGGTGCTTTTAGATCGTTCAAACGTATTAGAGTTTGGACTGTTTGTCAATAGTTTCCTCAATTATATTTTCTGAAAGCCACTTTCAGTCCGAATGATAGCCTCATGTAGTCGCGTGGTCTCAGACAGGAATTTGTCACGCTGCTTACCAAACCGAGGTCAGTGGTACTCAATTCGTAGAATGCGGTAATGCTTGGGAACTGCTTCCATTTTGTGTAGAAAGTAATTGATTCGCCGATAAATGCTGTTACTCTCAATCTTGTAGCGAAGTTGTAGTATTTGTTAGGGTACCTGTCTGGCTCGCGTCCCCAGAAGTCACCGCCAGTAATGGTAGTTATATAAAGTCCGCAGGAGAACGGTTCAAAAGAAACGGCGTCGCAGAAGCGTATGCTCCACGGGGTATATGTTTCCTTTAGAGTAAAAGTCAGGCGGAAGCGTTCCGAGAACTTTTTAGGTAGAAAGCCAATCATCAAATCTGTTGATGCCTGGTCTCGCTTACCGTACTGCCAGCCTATTCCCAATGCTGACACACCCATACCTCCAGCAAACTGGTAGTTGAATGTTTTTGGCTTCATTCGTTCCCATCCTTCATACTTTACCCTCTCTCGCTTATCCCATTTCTTTTCTGCTTTATCTTTTGCAGTTACAGTAACTGGTATGAGGGTAATAAGAAAAATCAGAATGCTAAAAATCAATCGTTTCATATATGTATCCCTCGTCGTTAATTGTGAAATGCAGATAATTTCTTTTGCTTGCGCAGGTGCATTGGTAGTATATTGTCCCGTCATTGAAAAAGTCATCAACGCCTACTTTGTGACCATGTCCGTAAACGCAGAATTGCAAGTTCGGAAATTTTTTTATTGCGTATTGGAAAGTGTTTGCCGTATTATTGTCGAACTGCTCAGAAAAAGGTCCGGCGTGCATTGCAACAACGGTTTTTTCGGCAGTCGGGGGAAAGGTTTCAACTTGGGTCTTTATGAAGTCAAAGTTAGGCACAGGCTGAGAGCGGTCAAATTCCAGCGCATTAGTGTTTAGACATATAAAACGCACATTTCCGGCGGTAAATGAGTAGTCTCTTTCTCCGAAGATTTGGCGGAAAGCCTCTTCACCAGTAGCTATGCAGTCGTGATTCCCGATAACGCAAACATAAGGAACGTTAAGTTTGTTTAGAATATCTCTTTGCAGTTCAAATTCGTGCCTCGCACCAAAGTCCGACAGGTCGCCGGTATGGAGTACGAAGTCAATATCATTTCGTGCATTTATTGCGTTGACGGCATCAACGGTTTCATCGTACCATCTCTGTGTGTCGCTAATAACTATAAAAGAGATTTCTCTCTTTCCTTTGGTTGACTCCTCTATTCTGGCTATGTTTTTCGCATTGATGTCCTTTTCTCCTGAAATGTTTAGGTCGTATGGATGGTATTCAATCATTTCGCATGATTGAATTAGGGTTAGCAATGCTGACAATAAAAAAATATATCGAACTTTCATACACTGCAAAGATGATATAAAAATCCGATATATCTTTTATCCATTTAACCTATTAAATGGTTTAATTGGAATATCTATATGCTATAAAACTTCCTCGCCGATAAGGGTTGCAGAGGAAGCCTCCTTAACGGTTACGTTAACCCTGTCGCCAATCTTGTGGTTGCCCTTTGGGAATACGATAACCTTGTTTTGCTCAGTTCTTCCGAACAGTTGCTCGCGGCTACGCTTAGAGTAACCTTCAACGATTATTTCAAAAGTCTTGCCGATATCGTTGTGGTTGCTGATTGCAGAAAGTTCGTTCTGCAAGGCAATCATTCGGTTGAGTCGGTCAATCTTCACCTCTTCGCTAACGTTGTCAGGAAGATTCTTGGAAGCGAAAGTTCCAGGGCGTTCAGAGTATTTGAACATGAAAGCGCTGTCGAAGCCAACTTCTCGCATTAGACTAAGGGTCTGTTCAAAATCCTCTTCAGTCTCGTCGTGGAAACCTGTAAACATATCAGTTGTTATGCCGCAGTTAGGGATAGCCTTTCTGATAGCCGCAATGCGGTCAAGATACCATTCTCGAGTATATTTTCTGTTCATTGCCTTCAGCACCTTGTTGCTGCCGGATTGAACAGGCAGGTGGATATGCTTGCAAACATTAGGCGTTTCTGCAATAACGCTGATAATTTCATCGCTCATATCCTTCGGGTGAGAAGTTGTAAAACGGACACGCATTTCAGGAGCCGTTTCAGCAACGAGTTTAAGCAATCCGGCGAAGCCGAGAGTTGTTCCGTCTTCATATTTGAAATTATATGAGTTAACGTTTTGTCCCAAAAGAATAACCTCCTTAAAACCTTTGCTTTGCATATCCTTCAACTCGTTGATGATGCTTTGCGGTTCACGGCTGCGCTCTCTACCGCGAGTGTAAGGCACGATACAGTATGAGCAGAAATTGTTGCAGCCACGCATGATGCTGATATAACCGCTGAGATTGTTATGGCCTATTCTGCTTGGAATAATTTCTCGGTATGTTTCTGTTGTTGACAGTTCAACGTTAATAGCCTTTTCACCAACTTCTGCTGCTGCGATAAGGTCAGGAAGGCTAAGATAAGCATCAGGACCAGCAACGATGTCAACGCCGTGATTCTTGATAAGTTCATCTTTAACGCGTTCAGCCATACAGCCGATAACGCCCACGATAATTTTTGCAGGTTTCCTTTTTCTGCGGAGAGAAGCCAGATAATCAAGACGTGAAAAAATTTTCTGCTCAGCATTATCACGGATAGAGCAGGTGTTTAGGAAGATTGCATCAGCACATTCGATGTTGTCGGTAAGTTCGTAGCCAGCCATTTTCATAACAGAAGCCACAACCTCGCTATCAGCAACGTTCATCTGACAGCCGTAAGTCTCTATAAATAATTTCTTTTCGTCTTGCATCTTAATAAAATTTTGGGTTAGCAAAGTTAGCAAAAAGATTTGGATAGAGAAAGACTAACATGATATATGGGTTCGCTTTATTGCAAACGGTGTTTACTTTTGGATAGTCTGTTTGCAAGCAGTAAAAAAGAGGTTGCATCAAACTTTGCATTTGACACAACCTCTTTATTTAGTGTTAATTTTTCTGATTACTTGTATTCAGCCCAGTTTGTATTTGACATATCGCCGGATTTCAAGAATTCAGTATGGAATCCGAATGCAGCGTTAAGAGTATGCGGAGTGTGAGCGCCCTTAGAAAGTTTAAGGTAGTCACGGAGCAATTCTCTATATGCAGGGTGAGCACAGTTTTCTATGATTGCTTCTGCTTTTTGTATTGGAGATTTACCGCGAAGGTCAGCAATACCTTGTTCTGTGATAATAACTGCAACGCTGTGTTCGCTGTGGTCAAGGTGGGAAACCATTGGCACGATGTTACTGATTTTTCCACCCTTAGTGATTGACGGGCAACTGAAAATTGAGATGTAAGCATTGCGAGTAAAGTCACCAGAGCCACCGATACCGTTCATCATCTTAGTGCCTGTAACGTGTGTAGAGTTTACGTTACCGAAGATGTCTGCTTCAAGGGCAGTATTCATTGTTATAATACCAAGACGGCGGATAACTCCAGGGTTATTTGAAATTTCACCTGGACGGATAACAACTTTGTCTTTGAAGAAGTCGATGTTGCCGAAGAATCTGTCCATTGTTTCGTCAGAGAAAGTCAATGAGCAAGTAGAGCCGAAGCGGCATTTTCCTTGTTCCATAAGGTCAAGAACTGCGTCTTGAATAACTTCAGTGTACATGTCGAATTGTGGAACTTCCTTGCTTTCTCCAAGACCGTGAAGAACTGCATTTGCAATGTTACCTACTCCAGATTGCAAAGGAAGGAATTCCTTAGGTATTCTGCCCGCACGGAGTTCGCCAATAAGGAAGTTGCAAACGTTCTCGCCAATTTTCATTGTAGTATCATCGATAGGAGAGAAACCTGCAACGTGGTCGCTGCTGTTAGATTTGACGATACCAACAATTTTGGCAGGGTCAACTTTCAAGTATGGAGTACCGATTCTGTCACTTGGCTTATATATAGGAATTTCTTGACGGCGAGGAGGGTCGTTGGGGATATATATATCGTGCAAGCCTCTGATGCTTGATGGAATATGTTCGTTTAGTTCGATAACGATTTTTTTTGCGAGCATGGCAAATGTAGGAACGTTACCGATACCAGGACCAAGTATGATTTCGCCATTTTCGCTAACATCACATGCTTCGATAACAGCCAAGTCAAGGTCACCAAAGAAGCCGTACCTCATATTTTGTGACAATTGAGAAAGGTGCATATCACAGTAATTGATAATATTACTGTTGACAGCCGCTCTTGTGTCTTTGCAAGATTGGTAAGGAGTTCTGAAGTTTACTGCCTCTGCTCGTGCTAACTCACCGTCGATGTAGTCGTTAGTTGACGCACCAGTAAATAGGTTGATTTTAAAAGGTCTGCCTGCTTCATGCTCTTTTTTTGCTTTTGCAGCGATTGCAGGCGCTACAACTTTCGGAGTACCTGCTGCGGTAAAACCTGAGAAACTGATGTTGTTCCCGTTTTGTACCAAATCTGCAGCCTGTTCCGCTGTAATAAAAGAAAATGACATACTTTTATATTTTAAGATTGTTTTATGCTTTTCGCAAAATTAATAAATTATTGAATATAAAACGATTTTTCAAGAAAAAAAGAGAATAATTCGAACTCTTACCCCAAAATGGCGATTTGTGTGGGTGTTGAAATAAAAAACCGAGTCAGAACAAATGCTCCGGCTCGGTTTTGTTTTGCTTATTGTTTTTATTATCTAATAACCAATTTTGCAGTTGTTCTACCGCCGTTGGCATTGTATGCAGCAGCGATGTAGATGCCGTTGCTTAGGTTTGAAACTGACATTTCTGAACCGTTTGCTTTTGCAACGCAAACACCGTTTAGGTTATATATCTCAATTCTTTCTGCACCGTTAGCGATAATGTTTCTTCCGTTTTGAACGATAGACATATTTTCAGTAACGATTTCGTTAACAGAAGCGTCACCAGCAACGACAGTACATGTTGCAGTCAAGTTGCCAAGTTTTGCTGTTAGAGTAACAACACCGTTTGCAACGCTTTCAAGTGCAACATTTACTTGGATATTGCCATCAACATTGTCAACAGTAACGCCTGTAACTTTTACGATTGCATCATTTGAAGAAGTAACTGTAATATCGTCTGCATTTCCGTTAGAAACGTTTATTGTTGCTTCTGCTGTTGAATAAGCGTCCATTTGGATTTTGCTTTGTGCAAATTCCATGTGTATAGCGTTAGCCTCGAAGTATAGAACTGGGATAATGTCGCCAGTCCAAGGAGCATCGGCATTGTTTCCGTAAACGTATCCGTTCTTTTCAAAGAATGCTTTGTTAAGGTCGTTTAGAACAATGTTGCCGCCGTTTTCATTTTCGATAGTTCCAGTAAGAGTGAAGCCGTTGATAAGCATTTTTGAATTAGCATAGCAGTTGCCAATTCCGTTTTCGCTCATACCCATTCCGAGGTCACCGACAGAAGTACCAACGAGACGGTGTACGCCGTTGTATTTTTGCTCGTTGTTGTTAGGGTCTTCTGCTTTGATAAAGTCTTGCATTGCAATGCAGTTTTCAACAACCTTGTCAGAAGAACCGTTCCAGTCAGTTGCAAGAGAACCGATAATACCTCCGGCATTGTATAGTGGATTAGAGTAGTCACCATATTCAGCGGCAGTTGCTGTTATGTTACCGAATGCGTAGCAGTTCTTGATAAGAACTCGAGAAGATGTTCCGGCGATACCACCGATAGCATATTCACCTTTAAGGACAGCATACGCATGGCAGTCGATAATTGAGCCAGTGTTGTCAGATCCTCCAGCTGCACCAACGATACCTCCAATAGTGCTTCTTGCTTGTGCGTTTATTTCAGCAGAGCAGCGAGCAATGTTTGAACTGTTTCCGATAGAACCGGCAATACCACCAACGTTAGTTGCTTGTGAACTTGTAACTGTCATTTTTGATACAAGGCAGTCTGTTATGTTAGTATAAAAAGAAGCGTCGCCTGCGATACCGCCGATAGAAGCTGCGTATTCGCTTGACCAGTTGATTGTTGGAGCGATAACATGAACATTAGTAATGTCAGCAGCACTTACGGTTCCAGCAAGAGCGCCGATGTTCATATTTACATCGTTTCCTTCAATAACAGGATTTACTATAATAAGGTTTTTAACGTATGCTTTGTTTTTATCGTCGGTACCTTCAATGTTTCCAAAAAGGCCTGCGTAATCAGTAGCGCTGTTAACCTTCAAACCAGAAATGGCAAAGTTACCACCGTCGAAACCACCTTTGAGATCAACTGATGTCCATTCACCGGCATTGCTCAGGTCAATACTGTTAATCATCTTGTAGTGAGCAGATGGGTTGTTGGCAATTTGCATAAGGTCACCAGCAGAAGCAACAAGGAATGGCTTCTCAGCAGAACCTTCTCCTCCATTAAACTTATTGAAAGGCAGTCCGTAGTATTCAAGGCGGAAGTTTTCGTAGTTGTCATCAACGTAAACAATGTAAAGAGATGGGTTTTGAGAGCCAAGGCCTAATATAGAGCCATATAGGTAGTTCCCTTTAGTTGCATCACCTTTGAATTGGCGAATCATAGAACCGTCTTCGTTGGCAATGCAGAGAACGTTGTCAATAACTTCAGAGTTGTCTCTTCTTATTTTTGCGATGAAGATGTATTCTCTTTCATCGTCTGTATCAAAGAGATAAGGATTTAGATAGTCATTGTATATAACAGGAGTGAACAATACTGCGTTTTTGCCAAGGTTGAACTTAGTGTATCTGATTAATTTCAAATCTTTTGAGTACCATGCAATGGAAGAAATAACGTTTCCTTCTTCATCAGAGTCACCTTGACCGATGCCGATAGCGTAGTTGTATGTGTCGCCTTCTTGGATACGGTCAAGATTTGTAGAAATCAATTTGCCGTCAAGTTCAGCAGGGATAACTTGAGCAATCTTTGCAGAAGGAAGGTCAACGAGTTCAAATACTTGCTCAGTAGCGTTTAGGTTCTTTAGAAAAGCCATTTGTTCTTCATAGCCTTTAATAGAACTCATTGGTTGCCAACTTGTAACGTTATCGCTAATATGCTTGATAACAGAACCGTCAGCATTGTAAACGTCGAAAGAATAGAGGTATCCGTCAGTTGCAATGTTGTAATCTTGGTGAGTGATAATTAGGTTAATGTTGTCATCACCAGAGAACATGCCTTTAGAAAAGTCGTAGTCAGACAAGATGCCATATCCATGCATTGTTGGAATATAGCCTTTCTTCTCCACTGGGATTTTAACGCCGGCAACTCTTTCGTATTTTGAGTTGTAAACGTCAGTTAGGAAGAAGTTGTTTTCAGTAAATGTCATTTGACCAGCATCATAGTCTGTGCCTGAAACGAAAGGTTTTTCGTAGTGAGCGAGGATGTAGTAGAATTCATCGTTAAGATACTTGATGTCGAGCCACATACCCTCGCTATAGTTGATTGTGTTGCTGTCGAATTTGAAAGAGTGCTCGGAAATGATGTTGTCAGACACTTGGTCAGACATTGTTGCTTTTCTGTAAATGTTAACAACATTGTTAACTATTGTCTCTTCTCCAACAACTTCGTCTTCGGTAGTGACAATGGCAAGTCTTTCTTTTTTATTCCAGTCGGAATTTCCTTCGCTGAACAGAAGGGCGCTTGTTGCACCTTCAAATGTTCTGACTTTTTCACCTTTGGAGTTGAAAATGATAACATCACCTCTGATTACTCCAGGTTTGACAACCGTGCTTGTATAAACCAAAAATTCGTAAGTAGAAGTGTTCTTGTCAAAGAATGATTTAGAAACCTTTCCGAATGGCGTTATCTGGTTTACTTTCTGGTCATTAGGGATGGTTACAGTAAATTCGCAGACTTTTTCGTTCTTGTTGTTGTAAATTGAGATAGTGCTACTTCCATAGAAGAACATATTTGTTGGGCTGTCAGTGAATGTTTGTGTAAACATCCATTCAGAATCGTCTGGGCCATCTATTGTTCCGTAGAAACTTGTTTTTTCAATAGTGAATGATGGGTCTGTTGATTTTGTTGATAAGGCATTTAGACGGTTTGCCTTGTCAACATAAGGGCGATTGGCTTTGTTTGCCATTAATGGGAGATGTTGTTTCCCCTTCAAGCGTGCAAAGTCAATATTGGCAGCACTTGTTGTCAAGCCACTTGCTGCAATTGCCATTGCTGATAGTAGAATAGTAAGTTTTTTCATTTAGTGAAGTTTATTATTGGTTTACTGATTTTTGTGCAAAGATAGCTAAAAAGCACATATTTTCTAAACAAAAGTAAAGAAATATGTGCTTTTTAGTTTGCAAATGAAACTTTAATACTCAAATTGTTCGTTTAAGTCGTTTTAAAAATTCATCAGCCAATTCTTTTGTAATTGATAGAGGAGGAAGAAGTCTTATAACATTTGTTCCTGATGCACCTGTGAATACGTGTTGCTCAAACAGCAGGCGGGTGCGCAGTTCTTTTACTGGTGCGCCAAAGTCAAGCCCAATCATCAAGCCCTTGCCGCGAACTTCTTTTATCTGAGGAATTTTCTTGAGTTCGCACATTAGATATTCGCCAACCTTTGCTGCATTTTCAACAAGGTTTTCATTTTTTAATACTTCAAGGACAGCAATTGCGGCGGCGCAACCGAGATGATTTCCGCCGAATGTTGTACCGAGCATTCCGTATGATGGCTTTAGTTCTGGACTGATGATTACTCCACTCATCGGGTATCCGTTTGCAATTCCTTTGGCAACTGTTATAATGTCAGCCTTAATATTGCAGTGCTGGTGGGCAAAGAATTTTCCTGATCTTCCGTATCCAGATTGTATTTCATCAGCAATTAGAATTGCTCCGTATTTGTCGCATGCTTTTCGCAAATCCTGGAAAAATTCCTCTGTAGGAATGTTAACACCGCCAACGCCTTGAATGCCTTCAATGATGACAGCGGCTACATCGCCTTTTTCCAATTCTTTCTCAACTGCGTCTGCATTGCCAAATTCAATAAAGGAAACGTTTCCGTTGGCATTGACAGGGGCAACAATTTTAGGGTTATCTGTGGCTTCAACGGCAAGAGATGTTCTGCCATGGAAGGCTTTGCTGAATGCGATGATTCTTGATTTTCCCGTATGGAATGAAGCGAGTTTCATTGCATTTTCGTTGGCTTCAGCACCTGAATTGACGAGAAAAAGTTGATAATTATCGTAACCGCATTCCTCACCGAGTAACTTTGCAAGTTTCTGCTGTAGTGAATTATGTACAGAGTTTGAGTAGAAAACCAGTTTTTCTGCCTGCTCCTTGATAGCCTTTACATAATGCGGGTGGCTGTGACCGATTGAAATAACTGCGTGACCTCCATACAGGTCAAGGTATTCAGTCCCGTTTGTATCGTAAACATAGCAATCTTTGCCTTTGACGATTTCAATATCGAACAAAGGGTAAACATCAAATAAATTCATTTTTACAATAGTTTAAAAAGCCGAAGCCTTTAGTTGCAGACCAACTCTTTCGTGTAGTCCGAAAAGCAGGTTCATATTGTGGACTGCTTGTCCGGAAGCACCTTTGAGAAGGTTGTCGATAACAGAAATAATTAGTAGTTTGTTGCCTTCCTTTTCGAGGTGAATAATACATTTATTAGTGTTGACAACATCTTTCAAGTCCGGCATTTTGTCGCTGATAAATGTAAATCGGTGATCGTCGTAGTAATCTTCGTATAATTTTTTGATTTCATCAAGGGCAATCGGGCAGTCGAGGTATGCGGCAACGAAAATTCCACGAGAGAAGCAGCCCCTCATGGGAATTAGGTTAATTTCGCTGTTGAAACTGTTTTGCAAGGATTTTAGCGTTTGCTTGATTTCTGCAAGGTGCTGGTGCTTGAAAGGCTTGTAAACAGAAATGTTGTCATTTCTCCAAGAGAAATGAGATGTTGCACCAGGTTTAACACCGGCACCGGTAGAACCTGTAATTGCAGTAATGTTAATATCACTGTTAAGCAGCAAGTTCTTTGCAAGTGGCAGCAAAGCCAGTTGTATTGCAGTTGCAAAGCAGCCTGGATTTGCAACTCTTTTGCCTCTGATAATGTATTTTCTGTTAATTTCAGGCAAGCCATAGATAAAGTCATGGTCACCTTCAAGGCGGAAATCTTGTGAAAGGTCAACTATTTTTAAGTCTTCCGGAATATCGTGAGATTCAATGAATTTCTTAGATTCTCCGTGCGGAGTGCAGAAGAAGATAACATCCACCTCGTTGAAAGGGGTGGAAGAGGTAAAAATCAAGTCAGTTTCTCCAATTAAACCTTGGTGTACTGAAGATATAGGGTTCCCCGCATTGCTACTGCTGTTTACCCAAATTAATTCAACGTCTGGATGGTTAAGAAGAATTCTTATTAATTCACCGGCTGTGTAACCGGCACCTCCAATAATTCCGGCTTTTATCATTATATATGTTCGTCTTTATGGTTAGTATAATAAACTCTCAACGGAGTTGAAAGCACTTTAATAAATCCTTTAGCGTCTTCGGCAGTCCAGCCTTTTTGCATTTCACCGTATTCTCCAAATTTTGTTTTTACCAAATCATCTTTTGATTCAACGCCAACCATGAAGAACGATAGCGGTCGTAGTTCTACAATCACGGTGCCGTTGACATTTCTTTGAGAAGACTCAAGCATAGCCTCAATATCACGCATGACAGGTTCGAGGTACTGGCTTTCGTGAAGGAACATACCATACCAGTTTGCAACTTGGTCTTTCCAGTACTGTTGCCATTTGCTGAGTGTGTATTTTTCGAGGAACTTGTGAGCGTTTATAATTAGCATAGGCGCTGCTGCTTCAAAGCCAACGCGTCCCTTAATTCCGATGATTGTGTCGCCAACGTGCATGTCGCGTCCTATTCCGTAAGGAGCGGCAATTTCTTCTACTTTCTTGATAGCTTCTATCTTGTCATCATATACAGTACCGTTAACGCTATACAGTTCTCCGTTTTTGAATTCAAGACGGATTTCTTCTTTACCAGTCTTTGTAACCTGTTTTAGGTATGCTTCTTCTGGTAGTCCTTGTGCTGAATCAAGTATTTCACCACCGCAGATTGACGTACCCCATATACCAACGTTATAAGAGTACTTCATCTTTGTAAAGTCAGCAACGAAGCCGTTTTTTCTTAGGTATTCAATTTCCTCTTCGCGGCTTAGGGCATTGTCACGGGTAAGAGTGATGATTTCTACGTCAGGAGCCATGACAAGAAATGTCATATCGAATCTAACTTGGTCGTTACCTGCACCTGTTGAGCCGTGCGCAATGGCGTCTGCCCCAATTTCATTGGCATACTGGGCAATTGCAAGTGCTTGGAATATTCGTTCCGAACTAACGGAAATAGGGTATGTGCCGTTTCTTAGGACATTCCCAAATACCATATATTTAAGGCTTTTTGCATAGTATTCCTGAGTGACGTCAAGAGTTACATATTTTTTTGCTCCGAGTTTGTATGCGTTTTCTTCGTTCGCTTTTAACTGCTCCGGGCTGAATCCGCCTGTATTAGCACAAGCAGCGTAAACGTCATATCCTTTTTCTTTGGCAAGGAACATAACAGTGTATGATGTGTCAAGACCACCACTGTAGGCAACTACCACTTTTTTCTTGTTATCCATAATTTTATTTGTTTTCATGTTCTTTAGGGTCGTAGAGCATGCCGGTGCAAAGGCACATTCTTCGTCCGTTGCGTTGTAGAATATCAAAATTTACACAACTTTCGCACCCTTTCCAGAATGCTTCGTCATCGGTGAGTTGTGAAAAAGTTACGGGTCTGTAGCCGAGTTCGTTGTTCATTTTCATAACAGCAGCCCCGGTTGTTAAACTGAAAATCTTAGCGTCAGGAAATCTTTTTCGTGATAATTCGAAAATTTCCCTTTTAATTTTTTTTGCCAGTCCGATTCCTCTGAATTCATCGGCAACAATCAAACCTGAGTTTGCAACGAAAGTCTTGTTACTCCAACTTTCTATGTAACTGAAACCGGCAAAACGCCCTTCGTAAAGAGCAACAACGGCTTTGTGCTCAAGCATTTTCTGCTTGACGTATTCAGGCGAGCGCTTTGCTATACCGGTTCCGCGAACTTTCGCAGCTCTCGTAATTGTGTCGAGGATTTCGTCCACATACTCGATGTGCTCCTCGCTGGCAACAACAATTTCAATTTTTTCTTGGTCAATCATTCTTTTTTTATAATAATACCTTTATATAATAATGCTGTTAACAGGAATAAAGCGTTGGAGAATCTGCATCGCTTCATCATGAGTGACGTCTTCTCTCAATACTGCAAAGATTGTGTCAGCGCCAGCAATGGTACCCAGAATTTCAGGAGGCCTGCTCATGTCTATGTCGTATGCAAGGCCGCTTGCATAGCCGTTTCTTGTCTTTATAACTGCCATGTGCCCGGAGAATGTTAGAGATACAAAACCAACAGAGTTGTTTGGGTTTGTAGGACCTTGATTTACAGTTAGCATTGTGTCTCTAACATCATTGCTGTTTGGAACGATATAGATATAGTCGCCTTTGTCTGTTGCAACTTTTGTAACTCTTAGTTTCTTTAGGTCTCGTGACAACGTTGCTTGTGTTACTGGAAATCCTTTTTCTGCAAGGATTTTGACTAATTCGTCCTGGCAACCTACGCTTTGAGTCTTGATAATCTCAAGAATGAGTTGTAATCGATTTTTTTTATTCTTCATTAGTCTCAATTTTATTATGTGTATCTAATATGGAATTTTTATGCAAAGATACGAATTATTCTGTAGTTATAGCGTTTTGTTCTGTAAAACGCTAAAAAATAAGCATTTTTAAGAAAAACGCCAAGTTATTTAAGAATTGTTTTGAGTATAATAATAGAAAATGCAAAAATGAAATTTTGATTATCCTTTTTAATGGATATTTAACGAGCAAACTTCAATAGTTTTTACTCAAATCTCCAGATGATTGTTCCCATCTTTTCACCAGTTGCGTTTTTTGGTACTGAGAATTTTGAGTTGAGTGAAGCCTGCTCGCAGGATCGTCGGACGCGTTGGTTAGCGGCGGCGGCTCCAGTTCCTCTAAGATATTTTGCGTATGTAACGTTACCGGCACTGTTAACTTTTACTTGTATTTCAATAGTGCCGTCAAATCCGCTTGAAGGTCTTCCCCAAGAAGCGAGGGTGTATCCGATGCCGAGAGTGTGTCCTGGCTGACCTTTAGCAAGGCCTGTTTCTGAGTTTCCGCTTTCAGAGCCGGACTTTCCCTTTTGATTAGATTTGCTAAAAGCGTTTTTTATGTTTTTGTTAATTTTCTTGCTCTCGTTTTTCTGACGTTCCTGCTCTTTTTTTGCACGTTCTTTTTCTGCAAGTTCTTCTTTGGAAGGTCCGTTTGCTTTTTTCTCGGATGTCATTTCCGATTCATTATCTGTAGAAACAAGAGTAGAGCCGTCGCCAGGTTCGCCTGCGTTTTCGTTGTCCTGTCCTGATGGCGTTGATTCGCTGTCGGCACTATTTTGTGAGTTTGGCTGGTCGTTTAAGTCTGGCGTTTCCATATCACCCATTGCAACAAATTCACCTCCGAAGGTGATGTCGGTTTGTGCCGGTTCTGGAATTAAATCTTCTTCTCCAGGATATATGAGGGTATTCCACATAAGAATCAGTGCCACTCCAATGTGAATGAGAATGGCAATTGCTGCTGCTGTTATCTTACGTGAATCGAATTTCATTATTGTTCGCCGGTTGTTGGTGTTATAGATTCGGCAACTTGTTCTGCACTTTTCATTTTTGCTGGTTTAGTTGCCAAAACCATTTTCAGATTATGTCTTGCAGTCATGTCAAGGACTTCAACTATCTTTCCGTATGGCACCGACTCATCTGCGTATAGTGCGATAAATTGTGTTGAATCTTGTTTCTGTGTGAGTTCAAGGAAAGTAATCAGTTGGTCGCTTTCGATAGGTTGAGGCTCTGTTTCGCCGAATGCTGCGAAAAGTTTCTGGTCTTTATCGATATAAACCTTTGTTCCTGGCTTGATGACAGTCTGCTCGGAACTTTGTGGCAATTTAACCTCTAATGCCGTAGGGAATACGAAAGTTGAAGTTACCATAAAGAATATGAGCAGCAAGAAGATGACATCGGTCATAGATGCCATGCTATATGTTGCCAGAAGGTCGTTTTGTCGTTTCAAAGCCATATCAGAATGTATTATTTAGAAGCCGGCTCGTTGAGCAGGTCCATAAATTCCATAGTCTTGTTTTCGAGTTGGTTCATAACGTGGTTTACGCGTGCTGACAGGTAGTTGTAAGCAAATAGGGCGATGATACCAACGATAAGTCCGGCAACGGTAGTTACGAGTGCTTCGTAGATTCCGTTTGCCAAGATTGAGATATTAGCGTTGTTTCCGGCGCTTGCCAATGAGAAGAACGCTTTAACCATACCAGTAACAGTTCCCAAGAAACCGAGCATAGGTGCTCCGGCTGCTGTTGTTGCGAGCCATGTGAATCCCTTGCCGAGGCGTGCAACCTCGATATTTCCAACATTCTCAATAGCAACGAGAACGTCATTCATCGGTCTGCCGATGCGGGAGATGCCTTTGAGAATAAGGCGAGAGTATGGTGTATCGGTTTTTTTGCACAGGTTTTCAGCACTTTCAATTTCTCCTTCGTGGATGTAGTCCTTGATTTTTTTCATGAAAGTTGCATCGTCAGAGGCTGCTTTCCGTAGAGCAATCCAGCGCTCGAAGAAGATGTAAATGCTTACCAATGAAAGAACTATTAGAGGAATCATTATGAATCCGCCTTTTAGACAAAGATCCCAAACGGAGATTTCCTGCGTGGGAGTAACTGCCGGTTCGGCTTGTAGCATTATTGCTGAAAGTATGTTGCTGTACATCATTATTTATAGTTTTTGCGGTGGTTATTTCAAGCAGTTTTTGTATTGTTTTATTGTTTCTTCCAGTCCGAGGTAAAGTGCGTCGGAGATAAGAGCGTGACCTATTGAAACTTCGTTAAGGTATGGCACGTTCTTGTGGAAAAATTCAAGATTTTCAAGGCTAAGGTCGTGACCAGCGTTAACACCAAGACCAACATTGTGAGCAGCGATAGACGCCTTTACAAAAGGTTCAACTGCTGCTTCCGGATCTGTTGGGTATAGAGTGGCGTAAGGCTCGGTATATAATTCCACTCTGTCAGCACCTGTTTTTGCAGCCAAGGCGATGTTTTTCTCGTCTGTACCCACAAAGATGCTCGTTCTGATTCCTTTTTCCTTCAGACGGTCAACAATCTGAGTGAGAAATTCGAGGTTTGGCTCTATATCCCATCCGTGATTAGATGTCAATGTGTCGGGAGCGTCAGGAACAAGGGTGACTTGTGCCGGCTTTACTTTCAGAACCAAATCCATAAAAGGTTCTGACGGATAACCTTCAATATTGAATTCCGTTTTTAGCAACGGGCGCAGTTCGTAAACGTCGCTATGCTTGATATGCCTTTCATCGGGCCTTGGGTGAACGGTGATGCCGTCCGCTCCGAACTGCTCGCAATCCAAAGCAACTTTGCTGACATTAGGAACGTTTCCTCCGCGGGCGTTGCGGATTGTTGCCACTTTATTTATATTTACACTTAAATTAGTCACCATAGTTGTGTCTTAAAATTTTTTCAAGCAAAATTTTTGCATTTCACGTCTGCAAAGTTACAAAAAAAGTTGTCGTTTAAAGATTAAAGAATAATAAAAAAGTGTTTTTATTGGGTGTTGTAAAGGAATAATGTGTGTTATTACCTTGAAAATATAAACTTTTAGTAAATTTGTTGAACTTGAAATCCATAATAAATATTAATATGAAAGGTAAGGCTTTATTTTCAGTTTTTGTAGTCCTTTTTGTCATGGGGTGTTCTGGTAACGAGGAAAAGGTTGCAAAGGTTTCTGTTCAAAATGGGCTTTTGCAGACTGTGGGGAATGATCGGTATGAACTTTATCCAACCACAAATATGTGGAATTTCATTAAACTTGACACTCAAACAGGTGTAATGAAGATGGTGCAGTACACAGTTAAGGAGGATGATGTTCCGTTTGAATACAGTTTGAGCGATGAGGTGCTTGTCTCTCCGTCGCAAGCAAGGGTGAATGGCAGATTTGAATTGCACAAGACGCAGAATATGTATAATTATATTCTTCTTGACAAAATAGATGGTCGAACCTGGCAGGTACAGTGGTCATTTGAGGAAAATAGAAGGTTCGTTATCCCAATCAGCAAATAATAAAGACCTAATTTATTTTGGCATCTAAGGCAGATTGATGGTGAGGTATTGCTGAGCCGAACGTTAAATATTTCATTTTTCGTTTGTCTCTGCACTTACCTTTCACTAATTTTGTAAAAAAATAGGAAGGTATGAGAATAGCATTGTTTGGAAGTCGTCACCAGTCTTATCATCTTGACAATATTGTCCGCTTGCTTGACAATTTGTCGGCACGTGGGGCTTACATCCTTATGGAGGAGCGCTTTTATAATTATCTGTTGACATTGCTGCCTGTGGTAAATGTTGACGACGTTTTGTCGGAAAATGTTTTTCAGGCTGATTATGTTATTAGTATTGGTGGTGACGGGACTTTTTTGCGCACAGCAACGCAAGTGGGCTCTTTGCAAATACCTATCGCGGGAATTAATACCGGTCATTTGGGATACCTTGCGGATTTCTCTTTTGAGAATATCGACAAGTTCGTTGATGACCTGTTTGGCGGTAATCTTCCTATTGACCAGCGCTCGCTGCTCGATGTCTCGACAAATGGCAATGTTAGTTTACCAAAGCGTTTTGCCTTGAATGATGTTGCTATTCAGAAGAGTTCTTCAGCCTCAATGCTCCACATGCGTACCCGCATAAACGGGAAGGAACTGACTACCTACCTCGGCGATGGCTTGATAATTTCCACCCCTACGGGCAGTACGGCTTATAACCTTTCTGTTGGCGGTCCAATCATACACCCGGCTTGCAGTTGTCTGGTAGTTTCTCCTATTGCCGCGCATTCTCTGACAATGCGTCCGCTTGTCGTTTCTGATGAGTCGGCTATTGAAATAACAACGGAATCTAAGCGCTCGGAAACCTTCCGAATAAGTATAGACGGAAAGTCGGTCGCTGTTCCGATGGGAACAACGTTGCATTTGAAGAAGGCAGATTTCAAGGTGCATATAGTGCAGAATGCTGCTCACGATTTTGCGTCAACGTTGCGGAGCAAGTTGATGTGGGGCGCCGACAGCCGCTAATCGGCAGTTGATAAGGAAGCATCTGCTACGTTGCCTTCGATGTTCGCACTCAGTCGAGTACGGACGTACACTCCTTTCGCGCTCAATCTCGGACGCCTTGCATCTGAAACCTTCTAAACCGCCTTAAGTTTGGAAAAGACAGCCGCTAGTCGGCAGTTGATAAGGAAGCATCTGCATCGTTGCCTTCGATGTTCGCACCTGGCGGACGAAATACATTTCGTCCCTACAGTTGTCTGATTTCCAATAAATTATACACACGATACTGTAGGGACACTCTGCAGAGTGTCCGCGAAACGTGCCGTTTGCGGGCTGAAAGACCAACGGTTCATCAGCCTGGGGCAACGCCCCAGGAACGGGCAACCCCCAAAAAGCGCTCTGTAGGAGCAAGGGGTCTCTAATCTGTAAACAAATAATCCTTCTTATTATTGCGACTTACTAATAAAACACGGATTAAAAGATGTCGCAAGTTGTTGATTATTTTAATATTATACAGATATCAATTTCTAAATTGTTGCTCCTACAGAGCGCTAATTATTTAACATACATACCTGGGGCAACGCCCCAGGCTGTAAATCGATTTCCCCTTCAGGGAAAAATTTGTTTTTGCTCATGCGAGGGCGGGACGATAGAGAATCGTCCCCTACAAATTATTGACGGTTTCTTTTGTTTTGTTTGAAGTATGTTATTTTTGCGAACAGAATGCGTATGCAGACTGTAATTTTGCGGATATTAACCTTATATCAAAAAATTATGTTAGTCTATCAAAAAGAACGAATGATTGAAGAGTGGAAAATCCGCACTGGATATGGGGATTTTCGCCGTGACTGTACAGTTGAGCGTGATGACGGTCTGGATATTAACGCTTATATTGAGCAACGCATAAATGTTTGTTATCGGAAATTGCTCAGTGAAGCACCTTTTGATTTGCTTCCTATAAAGAATTTTGCGGGAGATGTCAGTATGCAGGTAATGCCAGACCTTTCCGGGTTTATCGCTTTGCCTAATGACTGCCTTCGTGTTTCGGAGATAAGGGTTTCCGGATGGAAACGAATGGTTAAGAGTTCGGAATTTGCTGTTGGTGAGCGTGCTGCATTGCAGTCAAATGAATGGATACGTGGAGGTTGTGTCAATCCTGTTGTTGTTGAGGGGCATCGAAGTCTGACCGTTTATTCTGTTCCAGATAAAAGTGCCGTAGTTGAATTACTTTTTGGCGTTTCATACCAAGAACCAGGTGTTTATGCTTTTGATGAAGCCGCCTGGGAAGTGCTTTTACAGTATGATAAGGAAATGCCATAATCTCATATAAATATTCTTTTTGTCATATTATGGTGAAAGTAAGGCAAAAATGCTGTAAATTTGCGTTATGATACTCAACAGCCTTTCTATATTGAATTTCAAGAACATCGCAGATGCTTCTCTATCGTTTTCCGAAAAGGTGAATTGCTTTATCGGAAATAACGGTATGGGGAAAACTAATATCCTTGATGCTATCTATTATCTCAGCAATTGCAAGAGCGCACTATCTTCTACCGATGCGGCAACGGTTCGCTTTGGTGAAGATGCGATGTTGCTTCAAGGCACTTATTCGCGTATGGAAAAAAAAGAGGTTATTGCGTGTGCTATTCAGTCAGGCAAGAAGAAAGTCAAGCGAAACGGCAAGGAGTATAAGCGTTTGAGTGAGCATATCGGGCTTTTCCCGTTAGTGCTCGTTTCTCCGCAGGATTGGAATATGATTGTTGGTGGCAGTGAGGAGCGCCGGCGACTTATTGACAGAATTATTTCTCAAGGCAATAGGCAGTATCTAGACGCACTTATCCGCTATAACAAGTCTATGGAGCAGCGAAATTCCATGCTCAAGCAGGGATATTCCGACCCTATTCTGTTTGAGTCGGTAGATACATTCCTAATAGATGCAGCGGAGCAGATTCATTCCGGCAGAATGGAGTGGATTGAGAAATTTACCCCCGTCTTTATGGAGTTTTACGATGCCATAGGAGGTGCTGGAGAGAAGGTAAAATTGGGGTATAACAGCGAACTGAACAACAGGAATATGCGTGACATTCTGTCGGAAAATTTCCACAAGGACAGAGCGCTTGGGTTTACTTCTCAAGGCGTTCACCGCGACGATATAGAGTTGATGTTGGGAGATGCTATGATGCGTAAAATCGGGTCACAGGGTCAGTGCAAGACATATACCATTGCCCTCCGCCTTGCCCAGTTCAAATTTTTGAAGGATATTTCCGGATTGACGCCAATTCTATTACTTGATGACATCTTCGACAAACTTGACTCTTCAAGAGTTTCAAATATTATGAAAATCGTTTCAGACAAGACATTCGGACAGATATTCATTTCTGATACCAACCGCCAGCACATTAACGAAACAATCGAAGCTATAGGCTCTGATTATAAGATATTTACAGTTTCTAACGGTGCGGTTGAATAAAACAGAATCTTAAATATAAAGGAAGGTGATACAAAAGTCATAAGACTCTGAGGTCACCTCCGCCACTCATGAACAAAAAGAGGGCAACCTCAAAGCCTAATGGCTTTTGGGTTGCCCTCCTGTATCAGATATAATCAATATGCTATTGAGTAACCTTTTCGAGCCATTTTACCATGCCGAGCATAACGCCCATTGAAACGAGGCAAACAGCGAGGAATACACCCCAGCATTCCCAGATTGGCCAGTTGTCATACATTGTTGCACCTACCCACAAGAAGAGATTTCCGAGGGCTGTTGCACCAAGCCATAGACCTTGGCAAAGACCCTGAAGGTGCTTTGGTGCAACCTTAGAAACAAATGCCAAACCAAGAGGTGAGATGAATAGTTCTGCTACTGTCAAGAAGAAGTAAACAGCGATAAGTACCCATGGACCTGCCTTCATTGCAGCCTTGGCACCTGTTTCCAATGACTTGAAGTCTGTGCCTGAAGGGTAGCCTTGCATGTATGAGAATACTGTAAGGAATAAGAAAGCAGTACCGGCAATACCCATACCAATGGCAATCTTCTTCGGTGTAGAAATTTCCTTACCGTTACGAGCCATGGCAGCAAAGATAGCCATGATAATCGGAGTCAATACGATAACGAAGAATGGGTTAACTGCTTGCCAGATTTCTGGTGCAATCTTATCTGTGTCAACGAAGTCACGAGCAAAGAGTGACAATGAAACACCGTTTTGGTGGAATGATAGCCAGAAGAAGATAACAATACCCAAAACTGCAAACAATGCATAAAGGCGTTGCTTGATTTCTTTAGCCATCGCAATCTTTTCTTCCTGTGTGTATTTAACAGTCTCTTTCTTCTCTTTCTTTCCCGGAGTTGGGAACATCTTGCGGAATGCAATGAATACTACCAAAGAGATAAGCATTGCAACAACAGATGCGATGAAAGAGTAGTGTATACC
The DNA here is from genome assembly GCA_900541935.1 of uncultured Prevotellaceae bacterium. Lineage (GTDB taxonomy): Bacteria > Bacteroidota > Bacteroidia > Bacteroidales > Muribaculaceae > Limisoma. The sequence goes on from UQLZ01000009.1 coordinate 49,123, forward strand.
AGTGTTGAAAACATCGAGGTATTGAGAGCAGAAAGCAGAAAGGTCTGCTGTTGAGCCTCCAACCTGCTCAACAAGTTTGTTGAGGTTTGCTGATTCGATTTCAGAAAGGCCTGTACCTTTGAGGAACTTGTGGCAAAGTTCCGGCAATTCTGCATTATAAAGAAGGTTATGAACCTTCAACCACCATTCGCGAAGCAATGGAGCGACGAATGGAGCGATAAGACCGCCAATATTGATGAAAACGTAGAAGATTTGGAAGCCAGAGTCACGTTTTGACTTAGCAACAGCCAATTCTTTTTCGCCTTTCTTTGCGGCTTCTGCTTCGAAGTTGTCGTACATCTGACCAACGATAGCCTGCAAGTTGCCTTTAAACAAACCGTTACCGAAAGCAATAAGAAATAGGGCAAGACATGTAACAGGAAGCAACCAAGTGATTGTTTCTGATGTTGAAAGAATTGGTAATGAAAGAATTACATAACCAAAAGCCATAACAATAAGACCAGACATAATTGTCGCCTTATAGTTTTGTGTTTTGTCGGCAATAAGACCGCCAACGAGGCTAAGCACATAGATACCGCAATAGAAAATTGAGTAAATCATAGTACTTTGGTCATTGTCCAAGCCGAATTTAGAGCAAAGGAAAAGCACCAAAACGGCATTCATAATGTAGTATCCGAAACGTTCGCCCATGTTCGCGAGAGCCGCCGGAATAAGTCCTTTAGGGTGGTTTTTAAACATAGTTATTATTAATTTTTAAATGATTTTTCCAATGGTTTTATGTTTTTCAATTCAAGCAAAACGGTTGCAAATGTTGCTATCATAACGACTGTCGAGATAACTGCGCCACACCAAAGCCCGCTACCGAATAGCGTTGTCATGCTAACTTCGCTTGTCGCTTCCGATAGTGGTTGGGTGTAGTTATTTGCCATAATTATCATATATGTGTAGAACATTACTGGTAGAAGAGAAAATGCCGAACTGAGTATGTGGGTTGCTTTGTTCCTCAAAAAAAGTGTTGCAATTATTCCAGCCGTTCCGATAATCGGCAGAAGGAACGAAGCAATATTTCCAAAACCGCCTATTTCCCACACTTGTCCAATCATTTCCGCACCTGTCTCAACACCGAAAATAGGCAGACTGAATAGCGGTAACAGCAGATATGCCGCAGTGCCTAAGAGTGTTAGAACGGTGATTGATATTTTTATTGCCTTATATTCTTTCATAGGGTTTCTTCTTTTGTTTTGTATGCTAAGGCGTACATCTTAATTTGCTTTACCATTGCGAGCAAACCGTTGCTGCGTGTTGGTGACAAATGTTCCTGTAAACCGATTTCGTCTATGAAATAGAGGTCGGCATTGAGGATATCAGTAGGGGTTTGTCCTGACAATACTCTGACAAGCATAGATATAATCCCCTTGACAATGATTGCGTCGCTGTCTGCGTCAAAGGTCAGAACGCCGTCGCTGTATGTTGCGTTTACCCATACTCGGCTCTGGCAACCTTCAATAATATTATCTGGTGTTTTGTACTTTTCTTCAAGTGGTGCAAGGCTGTTGCCCATCTCGATAATGTAAGAATATTTGTCCATCCAGTCAGTAAAACCGCTGAACTCCTCGATAATTTCGTCTTGAATTTCGTTAATTGTATTCATTTTTCGCATTTTTGCAAATATAGTGAAAGGTGAGAGCAAAAAAAAGCGAAAAACACAGTTTTTTGAATTTTTTTGCCGAACCGCATCCTATATTATCCAAATATAGTGAAAGGTGAGAGCAAAATAAGCGAAAAACACAGTTTTTTGAATTTTTTTTGCCGAACCACATCCTATATTATCCAAATATAGTGCAAGGCGAGAGTAAAAATAAACCGCTTCTTTTTATGTTTTACTATTTTTAAATGTTGCTAATGGTAAAAACACAACAAAAGATTTGGAAAATACCATATTTTAATATTATATTTGCAGCAGGAAAAGCAAAAGAAGTATTCTAATATCAAAAAACACAAACACAATGAACAATTCAAATTCTTTAATGTACAGCAGTTTTGTCAGCGAATGCCGTCAGGCACTGGCAAAGGCCTTTAGCAAAGGCGGTGACTTGACCTACAAGTCCATTATAGGGGAAGTTCTTGCAAAAGGCAGACCGTTTTTCACGTTTTCTTACGCCTACGCAATGAAGATGATGGGCGTTATGCTCGTTCACGGCAAGCCTTGCCCGGCGAAGGGAGTCAGAAAAGAAATGTGGGAGGAATTTGCCGACTATGTTTCCGAAGAGTTGAGAGAGCGTAACTGCAAACTGAGCGAGGCAGTAGGTCGGGTAATGTTAAACAAGCGGGCATCAAGGTATTTTATATCATACGACCGCGCATACAGAATTTTTCGCTATGAGGAAAAGCGTTGCCGCCGTTGCTCTTAGTCTCTTGCTTATCGGTTGCCGCACCGGCAAAACTGCTGTTGTTAGGAATACCGATTCCGTATCGGTGGCGAAAACCGAGCGCAGCGAAAGGGTTGCACTGTCGGCATTGGGCAACTTGGAGGCAGAAGTCAGGGAAGTGACATTCTATAAGCCAGACAGTTTGGGCGTTAGCCACGTCAAATCCGTCCGCAAATCGCGGATAAAGGGTACGCAAAAAGCAAAAAAAGAGATTGTAGCCGTGGCAGATACTCGTGATTCGGTATCCGTGAAAGCATCGCAGAAAGTTGAGAAAAAGGGTAGGTCGGTAAGGTCTTGGAAATGGCTCGTAGCCGCCATATCAATTTTGCTAATAGGTTTGTTTATCGGAATAAAAAAATTTAAGAAATGAAAAACATCACAATTGGAATAGACTATTCACAAATACGGAGGGAGGTATATGCAGAAAGTGCTTGTGTAGCATTAATGACAGGCGGCAACCGCCCTCAAATAATAACTGAGGACAATGAAAATCTTGTTAACCTTTATATCGATACAGCGATAGTAGAAACTGTAACTTCACTTATGGGGTTTGTGGAAAAAGGAATTGATTTTGGAACCTTTCCCATAAAAGAAGTTCCATTTATTATCCCAGACGGGTTGCAATCTGTTGTGCTGAGAAAATTGTTTGAGCATGCAATTGTATCTAAGGTTTTGGAGATTATCTATGAAAAGGACAGTGTGTTGACTATGGTTTATAGTAAAAGGTTTAATTGTTTGATTAACAAAGCAAAACAACTGTTTGCTAAGCCTTAGAATAGATTAGAAAGATATGAGGTTGTTTACAAAAACCTGTTTTTGCTTTGATAAATCTGCCAAAGATATTAACTTTGTGTAATTAAAAACTTTAAAGAAATGGACAAGAAAGAAATACAAATTGAATTGACACCGGAAATGGCGTCAGGAAAATATGCAAACCTTGCAATTATCTCTCACTCAGTAAACGAGTTCTTCATGGACTTTATCAGCGTTGTACCTAATGCGCCGCAAGCACGCGTACAAAGCCGTATCATCATGACTCCGGAGAACGCAAAGACTTTGTTGATGGCATTGCAAGAAAACGTTTACAAATACGAGCAGACATTCGGCGTTATCGTACCGAAGGGAAGCAAGGAAAACCAAGGCGGAGCACCGTTTGCACCAATGGGTGGCGGTCAGGCATAAACAATAAAATATGGACAACGCATTATTTATATATAACTCGTTAAGCCGTCAGAAAGAGTTGTTCAAACCAATCCACCCGGACCGCGTCGGCATGTACGTATGCGGGCCAACGGTTTATGGCGACGGACACTTGGGACACGCAAGACCGGCGATTACGTTTGATATACTTTACCGTTACCTTACCCATCTCGGTTTTAAGGTAAGATATGTAAGGAATATCACCGACGTAGGGCACCTCGAGCATGACGCTGATGACGGCGAAGACAAGATTGCTAAGAAAGCACGACTTGAGCAACTCGAGCCTATGGAAGTGGTGCAGTTCTATCTGAACAGATACCACAAATCAATGGAAGCGCTTAACGTTCTTCCTCCAAGCATCGAGCCGCACGCTTCTGGTCACATCATTGAGCAAATTGAGTACGTCAAGAAAATTCTTGATGCTGGCTACGCATATATCAGCGAGGGTTCTGTTTATTTCGACGTGTTGAAGTACAACAAAGACCACCGTTACGGCAAATTGTCGGGTAGAAACGTAGAAGAATTGCTCAGCACAACGCGCGAACTCGACGGACAGCAAGAAAAGCATAACTCATGTGACTTTGCCTTGTGGAAAAAAGCGGCACCAGAGCATATCATGCACTGGCCGTCACCATGGAGCGAAGGTTTCCCGGGATGGCACTTGGAGTGTTCTACAATGGGAGAAAAATACCTTGGCGAGGAATTCGACATTCACGGAGGCGGTATGGACCTTATGTTCCCACACCACGAGTGCGAAATTGCCCAATCGGTTGCCCACAACGGACATGAGACAGTCCATTACTGGATGCATAACAATATGATTACCATCAACGGTCAGAAGATGGGCAAATCATACGGAAACTTCATTACTCTTGACGAGTTCTTCACAGGTAGCCACCCGAAATTGGAGCAGGCATATTCACCAATGACTATCCGCTTTTTTATTTTGCAGGCTCATTACCGCGGTACTGTTGACTTCTCCAACGAGGCATTAAAGGCGGCAGAGAAGGCTCTCGACAGAATGCTGGAGGGATGGCGACGCTTGCAAGGATTGAAGGCTTCAGAAGAATCAACAGTATCCGTTGCAGATATCCGTCAGAAATGCTATGACGCACTGAACGATGATTTAAACACTCCAATAGTTATTGCGCGACTTTTCGACGCTTGCCGTATTATCAACTCAGTTAACGACGGCTTGGAGAAACTAAATCAAGCAGACATTGACGAACTGAAAAGCGTATTCTCAACTTTCCTTGTTGATATTCTTGGTATCAAGACTGATCTTTTGGAAGGAGAGTCAAGTTCTTCTCTTGAACCGTTTGAAAAAGCGGTTGACCTTTTGCTCGAATTGAGAAAAGAGGCTAAGGCGAAAAAGGACTGGGCTACTTCTGACCTTATCCGCGACAAAATCCAGGAAATTGGTTTTGACGTTAAGGATACAAAGGATGGTTTTGAATGGTCATTAAGAAAATAATTTTTCAGAAAATTTTTATAACACACAACTTCGGTACAGGCTCTAATACTTATACCGAAGTTGTTTTGGAATTAAACAGATTGTATCGATGAAAAAATGGACAAAAAGGTTTTATTAGTCTGTTCCCTCTTGTCTGCAGGGATAGCCAATGCGCAGGACGCTCCTGTAGCTATGTATTATTCAGACTATACAGGTGATTCGTTTGTTGCAAATTGGGATTTGGTAGGAGAAGGTTCTAATACTCGTTTGAGTGTTTTTGAAACTGGAGAAAATGTGCTTGTCACAGAAAACTTCAGAGGAATCAATTCGACAGATGGAAAAATCGACCAAAGCAATCCTAACTATCCGGCAGGATGGGTCGTTTCAGTGAGTGATTTTGGCAAGGCTGACATTGCCTATGACGGGAAAAGCAACCGTCTAATGCTTGATGCCGACGGCGATTATGTCAGCACAACTCTGATTGTTGGAAGTAATCTGAAAGATTTTACTATCAACGCTAACCTCGTTAATGCAGACGGAATCACAAAAGAAAATTCTTCAATCTTTAAGATTGACTATTATGACTGTGACGGTTTGCGTATTGCCGGCGGTCAAATAGAGGCGTTGTACTTTGCTTCTCAGCAGTCGTTGAATATGAAGGACGCATTGAGCAGTCAACCTGTTGACGTGGGCACTGTCAAGATAAGTCTTGTTACAGAAGGTGACAGAAAGGTTGGCGCACTTCTTTTGGAATCATTGTCATATACTTATGACAAGCCATTATACGTTATGGAGCAACACGCCGTTGAAGGTTTGAGCCATAAGGTGGATAATCTTGATGCGGAAAAGAAATATTGGTATTATGTACAAGGAGAGAAAGACGGAAAACTGTCTGCAGTGTCAAATATAATCAAAGTTGACGGATTCCTTACACCTACTGCAACAAAGGCTACAAGCGTTAGTAAAACCGCTTATACAGCAAACTGGGAGCGTCTTCCAAAGGCTACTGGTTACCTCGTGCAGAATTATCAGTTTGTAAGAGTTCAGGAGGACGGTGATATGCCTGTTGTTTCTGAAAGTTTCAGCAAGGCAACTGAAGGTTCTGTTGAAAGTCCTGTAAGGGTGACAAATCCAGATGATATTACTGACAATCCAGGATGGACAGGAAATAATATCATTATGGCTCCAGGTATGATGGGCGCTTCTGCTGGCAGGTTCCCAATGAATTTGTCTTATGTGTACTCTCCAAAGATGAATCTTGCAGGTCAAGGCGGTAAGTACAAAATTTCTATCAAGGCGCGCGGAAAGGCTGGCAATTATCTGTCTGTTTATCGTGTCGGTTATTTGATTGATACGGATGGTGACGGCAATCCTGATAACTTAAATATACATAAGACGTTGCCTTTTAATGAAAATGGCATCCTTGAAGACACTTGGGAAATGACTGACGGTGCTGATGGAATGACTTTAAGTTTTGAGGAAAACAAAATGCAGCAATTCTTGATTGAAGAAGTTACAATATCACAAGAAGTTAAGGCTGGTACTGTAATGACTTTCTTGGGTAAATTGGCTGAAATTAATGACGGAAACGTTACTTCATACGTATTTAAAGACCTAAAGGAAGGTTATGAATATGGTTATGATGTGGTTGGTGTTCGCACTAACGACTATGAACAGAAGGAACAATCAAATCCGTCTGAAATTGTACGCGTTCAGAATGCTGGTAGTGTAGAAGAACTTCCAATTGCTGATGATGTGCAAGTTTTAGTGAGCGGAAAAACAGTTACTGTAACACTAAAAGATTATTCATTAATTGAACTTTATAATATTGAAGGTAGATTGGTTGAAAGTGTTTCTGGAGTTGCAGGTCAAAGTAGCTTGTCAGTGCCTTATGCTGGCGTTTATTTGCTTAAGGTTGGAAACTCTGTCTTTAAGTTGATAGTTAGATAAAGGCAAGGCTAAAATATAGCATATTTTAAATGCTGAGTTCTTAACGGGTTGTTCGGCTTTTGGTCGGCAGCCTGTTTTTTTTGATAAGGTCAGTGCTGGCAGGTTCGGAAAGCCCGAAAATGCGTGTATTGTGTCTTTTTTAGAGTTAATTCAGTTAAAATTTTGTGAAATTCGAATATTTTATGTCTAAAACTTTTGGTATTAAATTTTTTTGATATAACTTTGGCCTTTGAAGAAAGATAAGAACAAAAATTTACACTTCAACCTTAATCATTTAGTCTAAATTTCCCTACGTCGTTGACAGAAAAGAAGTATGTGAATATCGAATGGATGGATGACGACACAACGGCAATCAGCAATGATTGCTGTAGATAGAGAGGCGCAAGTCTCTCTATTTTTTATTCTACGGGTACTTATGGATGAAAAGGGTTAAATAGAGGGTTCTTACTGTGAGGTTTTTCTAATTCGCTGATAATCAGCAAATAAGCGTTTAGTGGTGGGTTGATTTGCTCCTTGCGTGTTAATCTTGGTTAAGAATGAAATTTTATTGTTTGGTTTTGAATAATTGTTTGATTATTGTTGTACATTTGCAGTGCTTTAAAATACTTAGAATCTGATAAATTAATTACAATAACCTATGAAAAAAATTTTATTGAGTTCAGTTGCCCTCTTTGTGGCAATGATTTTCACTTCGGCTAATGCAGAAATTTTCCAATTTCGTGGTTCTGTTAACAATTGGTTAAATCAAGTAGATGAAGTGACTGTCAACAAGTACACTTTCAAACCAGGAGACGCTCCTGATACTTGGGTTTTAACTGATTTGGGCGTTTTCTATTGGGTCAGTGATGACAACAATAATAATCGCTTTAAGATTGTTGAGTGTGAAAATGGTGACCGCTGGTTTTCTCCAAACACTACAACAATGGATGCCGGCCATGATTATCCGTTGGTGAATGGTGATGATTCGGGTTTCAATTTGCCGGAATCAAGATATATTAATAAGATTACCATTGTAAAAAAAGATGGCAATTATTTGATGTCTTATGAATATTCTCGTGCAAAATATATTTATGGGGACAAAATAGCGGGTAAAACAAATTGGGATTTTGCCAAACCAACTGGTTCTGTTCTTGTAGAGCGTTTTGATGAAGAATTTAACGCAAACGTTTTTTATGGTCATATAGTTATGGGGGCATCGGCAGATGGCAAATGCTATTGGAGAATCTATGATAAGCCGGTTGATGACTCTAATGACTATCAATACTGCTGGGGCTTTAATGGTAATGATAATGCTCCGCAGGAACAGGCTGTTTTTGAGGCGGTTAAGGGTACTGGTTTTTGCTTTGTTACAGAGCCAGAGCAAGGCGTGAACCATACTATTTACCAAATCAAATTTTTTGAAAATGAGGGTAAAGATGGTTATGGTACAGTTTGTATAAGAAAGCTTGATTCATTTGACGATATTCCAGCAGGCGTTGAAGGCGTTGAGAAGAGTGCTGCTAAGGTTATTGGCGGTCAAGGTGAAATCCGCGTAGAGGGCGTTGCTGGTCAGTTTGCCGTATATTCATATAGCGGAGTATTGCTTGCAACAGGCAGCGAGGTTGTGAGTGTTCCGGCAGGAATGTATATCGTACTTGTTGATGGCGTGGCTACAAAGGTAGTTGTTAGATAATTTACGAGTGATAATGATAAAAAAAGGTGACCTTAAGGCTTTTGTGTCTTTTAGGTCACCTTCTATTTTGTATGTGCCCATTGGGTAGGCGAGTTGATTGCAGGTTTATTAAATGTTACGGAGTGAAGGTCAAGGTAAAAAATAATCCGACTAATCTCTCGATCCGTCGGATTCCTTAACCTATGATTCACTTATTTGTTGTTGTTGCTTTATAATCGTTTCAAATTCCAACTATATAACAAATTAGTACGGAGATTGTTCGCCATACTGTTTATTTGTATATTTTTATTGATTGAAATACATAACTTTGTCTTCTATAATTGGTATTGCAAAGATATATTTAAATTTTTAACTCAAAAATACTAATTAACATTATTTTTGAATTAATATTATTTTTTATTTTAAGTATTGAGTATTTACTTCACAAAGGTAAAGTTTAATTCTGAAAATACAAAATTAATTGGTAAATTTGCAAAAGAATTCTAATACATAATATTATGCGTTTAATTATAGAACCGGATTATGACAGAGTATCGCAATGGGCTGCGAACTATGTCGCTTCAAGAATTAACGAAGCAAACCCAACAGCAGAAAAACCTTTCGTTTTGGGATGCCCTACTGGTAGTTCTCCTCTTGGCATGTACAAGAAACTAATTGAGTTGAATAGGGCTGGAAAAGTAAGTTTTGAAAATGTTGTAACATTCAACATGGACGAATATTGCAACTTGCCACAAGACCACACAGAAAGTTATCATACATTCATGTGGACAAATTTCTTCAGCCACATCAACATCAAAAAGGAAAACGTTAACATCTTGAACGGCAATGCAGAAGACCCAATTGCTGAATGTGCAAGATATGAGGCTAAAATTGCTTCTTACGGCGGTATTGACTTGTTCCTTGGCGGTGTTGGTCCTGACGGACACATTGCTTTCAACGAGCCGGGTTCATCTTTGACATCTAGAACAAGAATGAAAACCCTTACTCTTGACACAAAGATTGCTAACTCTCGTTTCTTCGGCGGTGATATCAGCCAAGTTCCGGAAACTGCTTTGACAGTAGGCGTTGGCACTATCATGTCGGCTAAGAGCGTGCTAATCATCGTTAACGGTTACAACAAGGCTCGCGCTTTGCAGCAAGGTGTTGAAGGTGCTGTTTCTCAAATGTGGACTATTACAGCATTGCAACTTCACGAAAAGGCTATCATTGTTGCAGATGAGGCTGCTACTATGGAGTTGAAGGTTGGCACTTACAAATACTTCAAGGATATTGAAGGTAAGAACCTTGACCCGGATACATTGCTTAAGTAATCTTAAGTAATGAAGTCTTGCGGGTTTAAATAGCCTGAGCACAGAATTTAATCAGAGGTATCATGTTGGTATCTCTGATTTTTTTGTATCATTTTAAGATATTGTTTGTGTTAGCACATCTGAGTATATGCATTTCGGATCAATGTTTCCTTGGCTCAGTAGCAAAAAGGTGTGGGATTGACCTAAAAGCCATAAGTCTTTGAGGTA
>UQLZ01000010.1 GCA_900541935.1 uncultured Prevotellaceae bacterium
TCACTGTAGGGACGCTTTGAATAAAAGCGTCCGCGATTGCGAAATCAAAAAACAACGCAACTATATACTTTATTGTACCAACGGTTTTGTATAATGACTGGTTGCTCCAATCATAACAAGCGTATCTGTTGGATACGCTTTAATTAGGTTTTAACCTTTTCATACCAAACAAGATGTACCATTATAGAACAACAATGCTTTAATTATATGTTAAGCATTTGTTAATCTTATAATGGTACATCTTTTCGTATTAAATAGTTTTTCTTTGTAATTTTGCAAAACAAATAGGAAATGGCTTGACTATATAAATCCCGCCGTTGTTAGCACAATTCTTAACCTCATTATAAAGAGGAGTATATAAAATAACAGCATGGCTAATCAATGTCGCTGGGTTTATTGTCAATTAGATTGGAGTAAACCTGTTTACGTACATCCCTACATTCGCATTAGACTCGGGAAACGGGAATTTGTACGTGAACACCGTAGGGCTGCATGGGGTACTAAAAAGTATTCGTTTGCAGTATAATAGATGTTTCGCTCTTTCGACCATTTCCTATTTTGTTTGTTTAATTATACCTTATCCGTTTTCCTCCAAAACAAGAACTCCTTTCCTCTTTTCTCCCACTCAAACCTTACTAGAAACTCATTCACCGTATCCGTTTCGTAGACAGTCACGATGCCCGACATCAATTCTATTTCTTTAATCAGTTTGCAATCATTCTCAAGATACGACATGACTTTACCCCATATCTCATTGTCGTAGTCCGCAGTATAGGAAATCTCGTTATTGCCGTAGTATTCTTTGAGAATGTCACGAAGTTCGGAATTTCCTATCTTGTCAGAAGTACACGAGGATATGGGGTGAAGTTCTACGGATTCTTTAAGTGTGTGAGGTTTCATATTCTATCGGTTTGATTTGATAGAATATGTATTGCGGAAATAAATGCACGTTCTAATGATTTTTTAACATTTGAAATGCAAATTCCGCACGGTTGCGAGTATAATTCTCAAAACAAATAAATCGAGAATTAACTATGGCAACATTCCACTCATTACTCCAGATGATGGATACGCTGCATACCGAAGAGGATTGCAGGGTATATCTGGAGAATATGCGCTGGAATGGAAAGCCGATTTGTCCGCATTGTGGCTCTATCTCTGAACACCACTACAAACTGACCCAAAACGGAGAGTTCAAAGGGCTGTACAAGTGCAAGGACTGCCGTTGCAGATTTACCGTAAGGCAAGGAACGATGTTTGAGGGTTCAAATTTGCCACTCAAAAAGTGGTTCTATGCGATTTACCTGTTCCTCTCGCACAAGAAAGGCATAAGCAGTTGCCAGTTGGCGAAAGATATTCAGGTTACACAGAAAACCGCATGGTTCATGTTACACCGTATCCGTCATAACGTAAAGGACGATGATGCGCACTTTGACGATATGACACAGATGGATGAAACCTATATGGGTGGCAAAACACGTCACCACGGAAAAGGAACACAAGGACGCTCCTTGAAGGACAAGACACCGATATTCGGTATGGTTTCTGACGGTCTTGTGTATGCACAAGTAGTCCCGAATGTCCAAAGAAAAACGTTGTTTCCTATCATTGAGGAGAAAGTACGCAAAGGTTCAACCGTCATAACGGACGACCTGAATGTCTATGACACCTTGTATGAGAACTACGAACACAAGACCGTTCCGCACGGCAGGCACATTTATACAGTAAACGGTTACCACACTAATTCGATAGAGGGATTTTGGAGTCATATCAAACGAGGTATAAAGGGTATTTACCATCTCGCCAGTCCGAAACACTTGCAGAAATATTGCAAGGAATTCGTTTTCCGCTACAATACACGGAAACAAACCGATGCAGACCGTTTCAACGATTTCTTGGGAAGTTTCACGGAACGTCTGTATTACGGCGAACTTCTGATGAAACCCGAATGGAGGGTTATCGGATAATCTAAATTCAAACAAGAAAGTCCAATCATGCTCATGTATGGTTGGACTTTTTATGCTTATAACTTATATATGTAGGACATTGTTCCTAAATTTGTTCGGCAGTCTGCGAATTGTCTCTGATTTCTTTTGCTAATTCACTCTTTTTCTTTACTTTTGTACTCAAACCAAAGTAAAAAGGAGGTTAGAAACAGACATAAAGAAATAAAAGACATATTGCAAGCGACTTGTAGACAAGTTATTTGGCTTTAGTAAATCTGGTAAATTTATGGAACTCCAAATGATAAGTCGAAAGGTAGGTTTGTACCCTGCAAAGGGCGCAGACTGCTTTTCCTTATTTGAGTTCCAAGGTTTTACCAGAACCTACTAAAGCAGATGAGTGAAAAGACAAGGCTGTGTCCTTTTTCTTTTGCTCCGTTTGCAGGAACAACACTATGGTATAAACCTTATAAGCTCAAAGATATGGATTACAAGTTGGAATATATGGAACGTCTGTTTGCCAAGATTGGCAAGAAAAAGACGGAATCATACGTCATAAGCCGGATATGGCACCAGTTGGATGACGACCGTGTGAAGTTTGTCGTCCAGCAATACATCAGAAGAACAGAAGACAAGTATGCACTTGCGGACTTGTACTTGCCTCAGCTCAATATATTCATTGAAATCAACGAGCCTTTTCACAAGAACAATGTGGAGGTTGATAAAATCCGCAATGAGGAAATTCTAAACATAACGCATTCCAAGCCTATCGTCATAGACTGTGACAATGCCATTCAAGAAATCCACCGTCAAGTGGCGGATGTCGTAAAACTTATCAAGCAACGTATTTCAGAACTTGGCGACAAATTCAAACCGTGGGATGATGCAAGCACACTCACCGTTGAATATCATCAGAGCAAAGGTTATCTGAAAGTGGGCGACAACGAGTGTCTGCGTACCACGGAGGAGGTTGCGGAAGTGTTCGGCACGAAAGCCAAACACCGTGGTTTCCTGCGCGCTTCGGGTGCCGCCATTCCCAACAAGAAGCACGAAATAGTTTGGTGGCCGAATACGGAACACCGCCTTTGGTACAACGAACTCTCAGAGGATGGAATGTTTATCTACGAATATCCGAAAGCGGAGGACAAACGTGCGGCACATCTGAAACAATGGCTTTCCGCTCCCGAAGAAACAAGAATAACATTCTTACGCTACAAGGATGATTTAGGCTTCTGTTTCTATCGCTTCGTGGGAGTGTTCCGCCTCAATAGAGAGAAATCCATTCAAGAAAATAAATGTGTCTGGGAACGTGTCTCGGATACTTATCAACTTAACGTGTAACATAAAACTTAAATAAAATGGCTGAAAATATAGGCAAACGGGCGCAAGAAGTAAGAGAGCAAAGACTTAGAGAACAAGAAGAAGCTATACGGCGTAAAATCGACAGGTTAACTGTTTATTCTAAAAATATAGAGGAAAATATTTCTCTTGCCAGTGAAATGCTCAACAGAGGTAGGTTAAAGAAAAAAGATAAATATGACAATAAAATTCGTGCCGCAAAATGTCGGGATGAAATAAAAGAGAGTATATCTTCCATAGAGAGTATAATTGTAGAATTACAAGCTCTTGACGAACAAAAAGCTGAAACTCTTATGCCATTCTATCAACCTAAAATAGAGATTTGGAAGAAAGAATTAAATAGTATCAGTGCAAAAGTTAAATGGATACGAATCATAAGATTTGTAATAATTTTCGGTTTCATAGCTTGGCTGGTGATTGATGATATTATTGAGCATGGAATTTAGATAATTCAATAAAGAACAAGATATGAGTAAGGAGTATTACAAAAAGCGACTTATTGATTTGAGGTCGCAAATGGCGAAAGAAAGGGAAGCCAAGAAAAAGGACAATGCAAATTATGCTGCAAAGATCAAAACGGCTTCTCCAAGTTCTAAGCCGATGTATAGGAAGCAAAAAGTCGATAGAGCTGCATCGCACGACCGTAAGATTGAATCCTTGAAAAAAGAAATTGAACGGACAAGGGATGCGCTTAAATGTGCTAAATGATGTAACTTATGGGACTCGGCAAATGGGGCATAATAGGAATTATCCTATATCTGTGCAGGAACATTATTTCTAATATCCTTTATATTCTCTTTTGGGGATTGGTGGCATTCATCTGTTACGCAATAGTATATTGGTTATGAAGATACGCGGATTAAGTTTCTCTTGGAAAAGAGCGGTTGGCATAACGGCTGCCAAACAAAAGATAAGCCGAAAGACGGGAATACCTACAACCAAACAAGGTTTAGAGCGAAAAGTAGGCAAGATGGTTCTTGATGCCATCTTTGGTAAAAAGAGATAATTGTCAATACTATACAAGAACAGCGGAAAGGAAAACTTTTCCGTTGTTCTTGTTTCTGTGTAATTGGCAGTCTGCTATACTGTACCATTATTGTAAATTGATAAAATTCAAATGATATGGGAAAGATAGCAACAGAACAAGAAGCCTACGAAAGAAGTGAAATGGCAGGTTCTTCCGATTCTAATAAATGCATAACTGCAAGTGAAGCACGTAGAATTACGAATCTTGAAGTTTATGGAGATTATGCAGATAATCAGCTAGTACAACTATCAGATTTACATCAAGAATTTAGTGTATGTGATATTACATTAGAATGGAATGAAAATTCAAGTGATGGTGGAATAAGTGATATTGAAGTTTTGTCAAACAACAAACAGGTATTTTATAAAACCGCAGGCGCGGGTTCTGGCGGAGTTAAAGTATATCAAGGTGATAACATAATTGTGCGTTTTGAGTATATGAATAGTGATAGTAACTCACATCAATTTCAATATAACCTTAATAATGAGCCTGCTGTTAAGTTTACATTAGGTGGATATGAGGAAAGAACCATTGTGTTGTATAATGAACAAATAAGTTATGATGAATCATTTGTTTGGGACGTACAACAACTATCATGATTGATTGTATAAGAACAACCATTAAAGGTTATTTCATTTATATACATTATGACAAACCATAATTAAAGCGCATCCCACAGATGCGCTTTTTGTGTTTGGATAAACCAGTAATTATACAAAACCGTTGGTACAATAAAGTATATAGTTGCGATAAAAAAAGGTGTTTCTAAATGAAACACCTTAGTGACTCCGACAGGATTCAAACCTGTAACCTTCTGATCCGTAGTCAGATGCTCTATTCAGTTAAGCTACGGAGCCTTTTCAATTGCGACTGCAAAGTTAATACTTTTATTTGGAATAACAATACTCTAAGGCAATTTTTTTATTAAAAATAATTCCGAAAGTATCATAAAAACCGACAATCATCCGAATATCAACAAAATACATAACAATAATTTTCAAACCCAAAATGTGGCATTATCTTAATAATGCAGATAATCCTTTTGTCAATACAGTGCCCCGACTATATATCACGCCAAACTAACAGAGGCTGCATCTCGCTGACGCAGCCCCTAACTATAACCTACTGCTTATACAATGACTAATCTTTTTTAATAAAGTTCCAAACTCCAGCACTCAAAGCAGCGCCAACAACAGGAGCAACGATGAACAACCACAATTGAGAAAGAGCAGCACCACCCTCAAACAAAGCCGGACCTATTGAACGAGCCGGGTTTACTGAGGTTCCTGTAATTGGAATACATACAATGTGTACAAGAACAAGAGTCAAGCCAATAGCAAGACCAGCAAAATTGCCTGCTCCCTTCTTTTCATCTGTTGTTCCCAAAACTACCAAAACAAAGATAAACGTAAATACCGCTTCAGCAATAAACGCTTGCAGCATTTCACCATCTCCAAAAGAATTGGCGCCTGTAGCTGTTACGCCTCCACTTTCCCCTGTTGAAACAAGAGCATAAAGAATAGCAGAACCGAGGATTGCACCAATAACCTGGAAAACGATATACATCGCCGTATCCTTCATATTCATTCTACCAGACAAATAGACGCCTAATGTGATAGCAGGATTAATATGGCAACCTGAAATACCGCCGATTGTGTAAGCCATTGCAACAACAGCAAGACCAAACGCTAACGCAACTCCCAATGTTCCTACACCGGCACCTACTGCACCTGCTACATTACCAGCAAATACTGCACTTCCGCAGCCCATTAGTACAAGTACCATTGTACCAATCATTTCTGACAAATACTTTTTCATAACATGAATTTTAAGTTAATTTGATAGGTTTACTTTGCAAATGTAATTTATTTTTGAGAAAAAACGAAAAATACAACAAAGAAATCACCCGTTTCTAAACAGACTCATAAATAAATCGGATTTTTATCTGATATTACATTGTTTTTTTACTACCTTAGCAAAAAATAATCCAGTAATGAGTGCTATTAAAAATATGCTGACATTTATCAGCGAACTAAAATGCAACAACGACCGCGAATGGTTTGCGGACAACAAGGAAAGATACCAAAGCATCCGACTGGCATGCCTTAACGAAATTAATATCCTTATCCAAAAAATCTGCAAATTCGACAAGGGGCTAATGGGGCTTTCTGCAGAAGACTGTATTTACAGAATTTATCGCGACATCCGTTTTTCTCAAAACAAGCAACCGTTCAAGACCCACTTTGGAATAGTTCTCGGCCCAAAAGGGAAAAAGACAAAAAATGCTGCATACTATATCCATATAGAACCTGGTTGCTGTGCTGTATTCTCAGGAGTATGGTTTCCTGAAAACGATATACTCAAGGCTCTGCGAAATGACATTGATGCAGGAATAGAAGAATTTCTTGAAATCCTTAATGAACCGAAATTCAAAAAATACTACCCGAGTCTCGTTGGCGATAGTTTGAAAACACTGCCAAAAGGCTTTCCGAAGGACTACCCTCACCCGGAAATTATCAAAATGAAAGAATTTCTGATTTCAAAAAGCCTTGATGATGACTTTTTCTATTCCGAAAACTGGACAAGCAACATTATCAAATATCTCGAAACCGCCAAACCATTCAACGATTTTCTAAATTATACATTTGAAGAAATGCACAGTACATATTAATCTGTGCAAACAATTACAACAAACTGCACAAAATAAACGAAAGTGAGCAAAAATTTATACACATTTAACCCGCTAATGTGCGAAAAATTAAATAGTTATAAAATCTTAGAAAAGGTTTAGTAAATTAAAAGATTTAATTAATTTTGTAATAGCATAAAACAAAAACAATTATTATGGCAAAAATAAGAGGTGCTGTTGTTGTCGATGAGGAAAGATGCAAAGGTTGCAATCTATGTGTCGTTGCATGCCCTACAGACACACTAAATCTACAGCATAAGGAAGTAAATAACCGTGGCTACCACTTCGCATACATGGAAAAACCTGAATCATGCATTGGCTGTTCAAGTTGTGCATTAGTATGTCCGGATTCATGTATTGAAGTATATAAAGTTCGCGTTGATTAAATTTTAAATCTCGTAAATCCCAAATTTATGAAAGAAGAAGTACGATTGATGAAAGGTAATGAAGCCCTTGCACACGCAGCGATACGCTACGGAGCAGACGGTTACTTTGGTTACCCTATCACCCCACAATCAGAAGTTCTTGAAACTCTGATGGCTGAAAAGCCTTGGGAAACAACCGGAATGGTCGTTCTACAAGCAGAAAGTGAAATATCATCAATAAATATGGTTTATGGCGGTGCAGCAGCAGGCAAAGTCGTTTTCACGTCATCATCAAGTCCAGGTATCAGTTTGATGCAAGAAGGAATGTCTTATTTAGCAGCAAGCGAACTTCCAGCACTTGTTATTAACGTAATGAGAGGAGGTCCTGGCCTTGGAACAATCCAACCTTCACAGGCTGACTATTTCCAAACAACAAAAGGTGGCGGTCACGGCGACTACCGCCTAATCACCCTTGCTCCGTCATCAGTGCAAGAAATGTGCGACTTTGTTGGTCTTGGCTGGGATTTGGCTTTCAAATACAGAACCCCGGCTATCATCCTTGCTGACGGCGTTGTTGGCCAAATGATGGAAAAGGTTGTTTTGCCACCACAAAGACCAAGACTTACCGACGAGGAAGTTAGAAAAAAATGTCCATGGGCAACAACAGGCAAAGCAGGTGGCAGAAAAAGAAACGTTTGCACTTCATTGGAACTGGAACCAGACAAAATGGAGGTTAACAATGAACGCTTCCAACGAACATACAAACTAATAGAAGAAAACGAAGTTCGTTTTGAAGAAATAGGCACAGAAGACTGTGATTATCTCATTGTTGCATTCGGCTCACTTGCACGTATAAGCCAAAAAGCCGTTGAGATAGCAAGAAAGAAAGGTTTCAAGATAGGTATCTTGCGTCCAATCACACTATGGCCATTCCCTAAAGACGAAGTCAAAAGACTTGCAGCACAAGTAAAAGGGATTCTCGTTGTTGAACTTAACGCAGGTCAGATGATTGAAGACGTCAAATTGTCGGCAGACAACAATAACATCAAGATAGAACATTTTGGACGACTCGGAGGAATTGTTCCTACTCCTGATGAAATTCTTGACGCATTCAAAAGCAAGATAATCGAAGGATAACCCTTAAAAAGAAAGAAAATGGACATCAACGATATCATAAAACCTGAAAATAAGGTATATAAAAGACCGTCACTGCTAACCGACAACCACATGCACTATTGCCCTGGTTGCAGCCACGGCGTTGTTCACAAATTAGTTGCAGAACTAATCGAAGAAATGGGTTTGGAAGAAAAAACAGTCGGCGTTGCTCCTGTTGGTTGTGCCGTATTCGCATACAACTATATCGACATTGACTGGATAGAAGCAGCACACGGTCGCGCTCCAGCAATTGCAACTGCGGTAAGCCGACTTAACCCACAGAACCTTGTATTTACATATCAAGGCGACGGTGACTTGGCTGCTATCGGCACTTGCGAAACAATACACGCTGCAAACAGAGGTGAAAACATTACTATAATCTTTATAAATAACGCAATCTATGGTATGACAGGCGGTCAAATGGCTCCAACAACATTGCTCGGAATGAAGACTTCCACAACACCATACGGCAGAACTGCTGAATTGAACGGTTATCCTTTGGCAATAACAAACCTTCTTGCTCAACTTGACGGCACTTGCTACGTTACACGCCAAAGCGTTCATACTCCTGGCGCTGTAAGAAAAGCGAAGGCTGCTATAAAAAAGGCTTTCCAAAACAGCCTTGACAAAAAGGGAACATCCGTTGTTGAGATCGTCAGCACTTGTAACTCTGGTTGGAAAATGTCACCTACAGACTCTAACAACTGGATGGCGGAACACATGTTTGAAAAATACCCATTGGGAGACCTAAAAAACGAATAATATGAAGGAAGAAATAATTATAGCAGGTTTTGGCGGACAAGGCGTTTTATCTATGGGTAAGATATTGGCATACTCAGGCTTGATGGAAGATAAGGAAATCACATGGATGCCAGCATACGGACCAGAACAACGTGGCGGTACTGCAAATGTTACTGTTATCATCAGCGACGAAAAAATAAGTTCGCCCATCCTAAACAAATACGATATTGCTATCGTTTTAAACCAACAAAGTCTTGACAAATTTGAATCAAAAGTAAAGCCTGGTGGCATTCTTCTATACGACAACTACGGAATCCACCGCGCTCCTGAAAGAACAGACATTAAAGTATATAATGTTAACGCAATGGAAGCTTCTTTTGAGATGAAAAACAGCAAGGCATATAATATGATTATATTAGGAGCATTATTAAAAGTATGCCCAATGGTTACCTTAGAAAGCGTACTGGCTGGTTTGAAAAAATCATTGCCTGAGCGTCATCACAAATTGATTCCTATGAATGAGGAAGCAATTAAGAAAGGAATGACACTTATTGAAGAATAATAAATAACTCGCACAATGAAGTGACCGGAACCAACAACGAATATGAGTTGGCTCCTATGATATGAGTATAACAGGGGATGCTCCATTAACTTGGCACATCCCCTTCTATAATTATAAGATGAAAACAATTGGAATACTTTCCGACACCCATGGCTACTGGGATACAAGATTTGAGAAATATTTCGCTGAATGCGATGAAATTTGGCACGCAGGTGACATTGGTTCTAATGAAGTTATCGACAAGCTATCCGCATTAGCACCACTAATCGCCGTTGCCGGTAATATCGACGACTCCAACACCCGCCGCAAATTTGGAACATTAAGACAATGGGAAACTGATGGAGTAAAAGTTATTATGACCCATATCGGTGGCTACCCAGGCAAATATTCCCCAGGCATAAAATTCAAATTAGAAGTTAACAGACCAAACATTTTCATATCCGGTCACAGCCACATATTAAAAGTGATATATGACCGAGAATTAGGCATACTTCACATCAATCCAGGCGCAGCCGGACTATATGGTTGGCAGGCAGTAAGAACTCTAATTCGTCTTAAAATTGACAACGGTGAAATTAAAGACCTCGAAGTAATTGAACTTGCAAAAAATTTTAAAAACGAAAAACAATAAACAAAACCATACAACAATGAAAGAAGAATGTTTAATATGCAGAGCGCCATTAGAATATCTTGAAACAGAGAAATTAATGGAGTGCGAACTATGCCACAAGCAAGAAATGAGCAAAACACAGTGCATAAAAGGGCATTATGTATGTAACGAATGCCATACAAAAGGATTAGACTCAATAATTGGATACTGCCTCAAAGAATTATCAAAGAATCCTATTATTATTTTTGAGCATCTAATATCAATGCCATTCTGTCATACCCATGGACCTGAACATCACACCCTCGTTGGTGCAGCTCTACTTACAGCATACCATAATGCCGGAGGGAACATCAATCTACTCTCCTCACTTAAAGAAATGATTGCCAGAGGAAACAAAGTTCCTGGCGGAGCCTGCGGATTTTGGGGAAGTTGTGGAGCAGCAATAAGTTCGGGTATATTTATGTCTATCATTTCGGGAGCAACACCCCTAACAAAAGACACTTGGGGACAAGCGAATATGATGACTGCCCATTCTCTTATGTCAATAGGAAAAGTTGGCGGTCCTAGATGCTGCAAAAGAAACTCATACATTTCTATCAAAACAGCAATAATATATATCGAAGAAACAAAAGGAATTAAAATGGAATCTTCGCCAATAACATGCAGCACCTATTTAAAAAACAACCAGTGCATTGGTAAAAGATGCCCTTTTCACCCGTCAAACATAAAATAATATGAGAATATTGATACTCTGCACTGGAAACAGGTGCAGAAGCCAAATGGCACAAGGCATATTGCAGAACTTAAAACCCAACTTTGAGGTTCATTCCGCCGGCGTCAGACCGGCATCAGAGGTTCACCCTCTGGCAATTAAAGTGATGAAAGAAATAGGAATAGACATCAGCGATAATTACCCCAAATCAGTAGAGCAATATCTCGAAAAATCTTGGGACTACGTAATAACCGTTTGCGGTGGAGCAAAAGAAACTTGCCCTATTTTCAAAGGTAAAGTTAAAAACCAATTACATATAGGTTTTGATGATCCAGACGCTTTCTCAGGAGAGCAAGAAGAGGTATTGAATGAATTCAGAAGAGTTCGAGACGAAATAAAAGATAAACTACACGAATTGTTTTAATCAATACAATAACTTCATAAACTCCTTAACAAATCAAGTCACAGTAATAAAAAGCGGATAAGTCGTCTGACTTATCCGCCTATTTTATCTATTCTCAAAGATTATGCTTCGTGAATAGCTTCGCTTGGGCAGTTTTCAGCACATGTACCACAGCTGATACATACATCTGGATCGATAACATAGATATCACCTTCAGAGATAGCCTCTACTGGGCAAGCTGCTGCACATGTTCCACAAGCAACACAATTGTCTTCAATTACGTAAGCCATTTTTTTCAGATTTAATTTGTTAAACGTTTAATACGACAAAGATAATAATTAAAATTCTGAATAAAAAACAAGTGGAATATATTTTACTACATAATTTTTTATAACTAACTGAAACTAAACCTCAAGAAAGACCTTATTTGGAATAGTTACAATTAGCAATGCCATTTTTATCTTTCAACTATTATTTATAATTTTGTCTCTAAATAATTATTATATATGTCAGCATTATTCAGCATAATAACCATCACATATAATGCGGAAAAGGAACTACCCGCAACATTAGATAGCGTTAAGATGCAGTCGTTCAGCGATTTTGAGCATCTCATCATCGACGGAAAGTCAAGAGACAATACTGTTAAGATAGCCCAAGGCAGTAGCATTGCATCTATGAAAATATTATCTGAAAAGGACAAAGGTCTATATGACGCAATGAATAAAGGCATTAAGACAGCAACTGGAAAGTACCTTATCTTCCTTAATGCTGGCGACGCTTTCCATGCTCCAAACACCTTGGAAATTCTTGCTGATGCTGCTAAATCCGACCCTGATATTATCTATGGACAAACTCAATTAGTTGATACTAATAGGAATTTCGTTGCAATGCGACACCTTACAGCCCCAAATAATCTAACCTTCAATTCTTTCAAAAAAGGTATGCTGGTATGCCACCAGGCTTTTATTGTCAAGCGGGAGTTGGCAGAGCAATACGACCTGTCTTATCGCTTCTCAGCTGACTATGAATGGTGCTTAAGATGCTTAAAGAAAATGAAAAGCAATGCTTTCATCGACAATATTATCATCGACTACCTTACTGACGGCCTGACGGATAAAAACATGAAAGCATCACTAAAAGAAAGGTATCAAATAATGTGTAAATACTACGGAACGATACCAACTGCCTTTAGGCATATCGGTTTTCTTTCCCGATTCGCATGGCGAAAAATCAAGAAACTCTAATGTTACATGATTTTCAAATCAACCATTATGAGCATTAGCACAGATAAATCAGACAACTAAAAGAAAGACAATAATTCTTTATACCTTTGCAGAATTATGAAAAAGTTACTTACTGAAAACAGACTGACAAGCACACCATACTTAGGTGCTTTTATACTAATTATTGCTATTCTGCTGACCCTTCCGTGGTTAGGATTAGGGCATTTTTATACTCGTGGTGAGCCTCGCGAAGCATTGGTTGCCGTTGCTATGATGGATCAGGGAAACTACATACTCCCCTTCTTCCAAGGCGATTTTGCTTTCAAACCGCCAATGCTACACTGGCTAATATCTCTATTCTCATTACCACAAGGATACGTTTCTGAGTATTCCGCAAGGTTCCCCTCTGCCCTTGCAGAAATTCTTATGGCATTTGCATTTTTCACTTTCTACGCAAAGCGCATCAACCCAAAACGCTCATTTTTGGCAACTCTCCTAATGCTCACATGCTTTGAGGTGCATCGTGCAGCAATGACTTGCCGCGTTGACATGGTTTTGATGGCGTTTACCGTTGGCGAAATTATGGCTCTTTACAAATGGTATGAAAAAGGCTTGAAAGGATTGCCAATATTAGCATCGGTTCTCGCTTCTGGTGCTATCCTTACCAAAGGGCCTGTCGGAGTTATCCTACCTGCATTCGCACTAACTGTTTTCCTTGCCATAAATAAAGTTGGCTTCTGGAAAATCTTTTGGTCTTTGACGAAACTAACAATTCTCTCCTCTATATTACCAGCAATGTGGTATATCGCAGCATACGCACAGGGAGGAGAAAAATTCTTGAACCTTGTTATTGAAGAAAATTTTGGCAGATTCCTTGGTAAAATGTCATACGAGAGCCATGAACATGGACCTCTATTTACCATTCCTTTACTGCTTTCCGGTCTTATCCCATTTACGCTAATTTTACTATTCGGACTTTTTACAGTCAAATTCAGTAAAATCAGGATAAACAAAACTGCAATATCAAGAACATGGGATAAAATCATGTCAATGGACAAGGTACACCTATTTGCTCTCGTAACTGCAGTTTGTATCTTCATTTTCTACTGCATTCCTAAGAGCAAACGCAGCGTATATCTGCTGCCAATGTATCCTTTTGTAGCTATTTTAATGGTTGAATACATTATATACTTATACAAGGAGCAAAGGCGTGTACTCAAATCATATTCTATACTGATTGCCTGGCTTGCATCAATCTATAGCATTATACTTATCGCAATCCAGTTTATTGATATCGACTTCCTTGGAACATCACGCTCTCAAAGACGTTTAGGCTACCAATTAGCAGAATTGCAGAATTTTGAGATTAACGCATACTATCTGTCTATGACTCTTCTGCCTTTGGCTTCTGTTATTGCTATTTATCTTTTCAGAAGGAGCAAATATGCATTCATAAGTGCTGTTTTTGTTCCCTGGACTATGATGACTATCACACTTGATGCAATAATAAACCCCGCATTAAAAAACTGCGTTCCTGACTATTACTTTGCTGAGGAAATAAAAAAATTGGATTACGACGGCAGAATATATTTTTACTGTCCTGCTAACGAATGGGAAGAAAACATATTTACCGTTGACTATTATCTGAATAACAGAACAAAAGAATTTTCATATAAAATGGACTTGCCTAAAAGCGGATACATTTTGGTCAAGGAAGGTAATATAGAGAAACTTAATAAAGAACTTGAAGGCGTAAAACTCATAGAAACCATAAGAACTGCCAACGAATTTACTTCTTTCAGAGGCAACTGCATGCTCTTCAAATTCTCAAAAGAATAAAGTTTTTATCTCCAAATTGACTAAACGAAAAAGAGAAAAGACAAAATAAATTGGTCTTTTCTCTTTTTTCTACCCATACATTGCACTAATTTTGTAAAAACATTTACTGCATTGGAAAAATTCACACCAGAACTAATAGAATTACTTGAAACGGAAGCACACCGTATCAATAATATAGACTTTATATCAAAGGACCCCGTTCAATTTCCACGGAGGTTCAGCGACATACGCGACATTGAAATAGTTGCATTCCTATCTGCAACCATCGCATGGGGAAACCGTAAAATGATTTGTAACAACTGTGAAAAGATGCTCAAACTGATGGACTACCAACCATATAACTACATCTCAGATTGCGGTTATGAAGACTTGGGCGAGCGTTTCAATATTCACAGAACCTTCTTCTCTGATGACTTCACCCATTTTCTAAAGGGTTTAAAACTCATATACGACAATTACGGAACCCTAAACGATTTCGCTAAAAGCAAGAATATTTCTGAAAGCGAAACGCCTTCATGGCTACTTGCCGATGAAATGAGAAAAGCATTCGAAGAAGCAAACGGTGAGCCAAATTCACGGTGCATTCCAGGCAATACTGATAAAACGGCTTTAAAAAGAATCAATATGGCTTTGCGATGGCTTGTCCGTACCGACGGAATTGTTGATATGGGAGTTTGGGACTGCGTAAAGCCATCACAGTTATTCATTCCTCTTGACGTTCACGTTGGAAACACCGCCCGCAAATTAGGTTTGCTGCAACGAAGGTCAAACGATAAGCAAGCAACAATTCTACTTACCGAGCAACTCCGCAAATTCAATCCAGAAGACCCTGTTATTTATGATTATGCTCTCTTCGGATTGGGTATTTCCGGAAAACTTAACGAAGAATGTTATGAATTACAAAATTACATATAATAATGGTCAATCTTTTTGCGTTCCCCTTCCAGCTTCGAAGAGCATTACCAACAGAATGCTAATTATTCAGGCTTTATCAGGAGAGAAAGGCTGTCTGCAAAACATTGCCAAATGTGATGATACAGACGCCATGCTGAAAGCATTTTCTGATTATGACAATGGACAAAACCTGATTAACATCGGTGCGGCAGGAACAGCAATGCGCTTCCTCACGGCATATTTTGCACTAAAGGCTGAAAGGGAAATAACCCTTGACGGGTCGGAAAGGATGAGACAAAGACCTATTAAGGAGTTAGTCGATACATTAAAGGCATGTGGAGCAGATATCGAATATATTTCTATAAACAACAAAAAGAACAATACCTGTCCTCCTCTAAAGATAAAGGGCAAACAACTAAAAGCAGAAACAATAGAAATTAACGGCAATATAAGTTCGCAATATATTTCCGCTATAATGATGATTGCCCCATACATTAAAGGTGGTGCAAAAATCAAGATTATCGGAGAATCTGTATCACGACCATATATAGAAATGACTGCCTCCCTAATGAACAGGTTCGGTGCAAAAGTAACACTAAAAGACTCCGAAATAATTATTGAAGAAGGAAAATACAGCAATGTAAATATCACCGTTGAAAGTGATTGGTCCGCAGCAAGTTATTGGTATGAAATAAAATCAATTATACCAAATCTTGAGATAGTTCTTATGGGTCTTAATAAATGCAGCGACCAAGGAGACAGCCACATCGCTGAATATTTCACCAAACTTGGCGTAACAACCACTTTTACCGAAAAAGGCGTTACTCTCGGATATGATGAAACAAAGGTTACTGACTCTCTAACTATTGACCTTACAGACCAACCAGACCTCGCACAAACTTTTGCCGTCACTGCGTGCTTAAAAGGTATTCCTTTTAAAATTACAGGTCTTAGCACTTTGAAAATCAAAGAGACAGATCGTATGGCTGCACTAATTAGCGAATTGGCGAAACTGGGTTACAAAATAACGGAAGTTGACAACTCCACACTAATATGGGATGGAAGCACGATACCAACAAACAAAAAAATAGAAATAGAAACATATAAGGACCACAGAATGGCAATGGCATTTGCTCCAGCAGCAAAATTTTTACCCGGCATAACTATACTCGATGCAGGAGTGGTTTCAAAATCATACCCGGAATACTGGAAACATCTGCAAAAAATTGGCTTTAAAATGGAGGAATAATAATGAAAGGAGCATTAATTATACTGGCAATAACCTGCATTACTGGTTTTATACTTTACATTTTCCATAAAATCTCGGAAAAGAAGCAAGAGGGGAAAGAACCCGAAATTCAAGAAGAAGAGCCAAAAGAAGAAGAATGCTGTGGGATGCACCTAACTTGCGAAAAAGACACATTGATAACCACCTCAACAGAAATAATATATTATGATGATGAGGAACTGGACCAATGGGCTGGGACAAAACCAGAAGAATATAGCGAAGAACAGATAGAGCATTTTCGAGACATTCTTCTTACCCTACTTCCTGAAGACATTGCCGGATGGGCTAAGTCTCTAAAACTGCGAAACATCGCTCTACCTACCGTTGTACGCGATGAACTGATAATGATAGTTCAAGAGGCTCGCGAGGAAAAAACTAAAAGAGAGATTGGACAATAACCGCATCCATACCTAACACAGCAATTCCAATCACCGCATAAACGATGCGAGCAATAGTCCTGCTAAATGTTCCAGTCAGCAACTTTGCATTTGAACTATTGAAAAACCAATCCCAATTAAAAATTGCAGCCAGCAGCGAAAGCATGCCGGCTACAAAAAATAATATACAGATAAATATCGTTGCAATAACCATAGCCCTATTCTGGAAGAGTTACAGAGATTACTCGCGTATCATCATCTTCAACAGTTACATGAACTGCAACAGTATCTGCCGGCAACAAATTCTCTATTCTCTCCGGCCATTCAATAAGGCATACTGCTCCTGAATCAAAATAATCCTCAACGCCAATATCGCATGCTTCATCTTCATTTTCAAGACGATAGCAATCAAAATGATAAATTAACTCCGCTGTTGACTCCGAGCGATACTCATTAATAATAGAAAATGATGGAGAATTGGTAATATCCTCAACGCCAAGCACCTCACATAAAGCATTGATAAAAGTTGTCTTTCCTGCTCCCATATTGCCGTAAAAGGCAAAAACAGTATAGTCACCCATCTCTTCGACAAATTCCTTTGCCGCCTCATGGATATTTTCCAATGATGTAATTCTTATTGATTTCATACTTCTCTTTTAATTATTACAAAAGTAAGTATTTTATCTGAAATTTTGTCTATTGGGAGAAAATTATCGGCAAAAAGTTTACTATTATTGTTTTGTTTTATAGAATTTACTTATCTTTGGAATACAAAGGTTGCGGTTTGTTTATAACAGTAAATATAACGACAAACGCACCTTTACTATATTAATCATTATGAAGAAAATAATACTTACATTAGCCCTCGCTGTAGCTGCATTATCAGTTTTTGCTGCAGAATTTGTCGATAAGTCGGCATCATCAAAAGTAATCTCCTTTGGAGTAAGATTTGGTTATAACACTTCCGGACAACACGCTTCTCTCAATAGACTGCCAGGGAAAAAAGATTTTGACTGGGGTTCAGGATGGACTGCTGGTGCCGTTATTGACTTAAACGTTAGAAACTACTTTTCAATACAACCGGGTATCTTTTATGAAAACCGTAGTTTTGACTACTCTATCATTGATAGCAACCGAAATACACAATCTCTTAACAACACTCTCGGACATGCACGATTTAACTCGTTTACTATTCCTGTCCTCGCCTCTTTCAAATTCAACATATCAAACGCTATGCAATGGGTTGCTGAAGCAGGTCCATACTTCGCTTTTGGATTAGGAGGAGATGAAGATATTGAAGAAATTTCAACTTTAGTTTCAAGTTCTCCAGATACTCCAAGTTCTTATAAATATCAAACATACAAACGCGACTACTACGGTGATAACAGCGAATGGCAACACAAAAAATTCCATTGGGGTCTGAAAATCGGTACTGGTTTGAAGTTCCTCCGCAATTTTTCTGCCATGATACACTACCAAATGGGACTTAAAAACATATCCAAGCACCCAGACTGGTCTGTTAAAGAAAGAAACTTCTCTGTTTCTCTTGGATACGATTTTTAATTCAAAGACATAAAAACAATCACTAAGGGGTTGTGTCAAAATGCAAATTTTGATGCAACTTTTTTTAGGTGCCTTAGATTTAACAAAAGCCAAAATACCCAAACACAATAAAACAGGCATATTTGCGTTATTTATTAATGAATTCTAAAAATTAGGAATCGACCTAAAAAACAATTGACTACACATGAAATTTTCATACAAGATATTGCTGCTTTTTACCGCAGTATTGATACTATACGGTTGCCGTAGTGCAAAACTATCCGTTGCTGACGAGCAGTTCGCCAGAGGAGAATATTATAATGCGGCATCAACATACAAAAAGGTTTACAACAAACTACGCACCAAGGAAGAACGTCCTCAAAGAGGTATTGTTGCTTACCGAATGGGAAACTGTTACAGACTGATGAACAACTCATCACGCGCTGCCGCCGCTTTTCAAAACGCAATCAGATACAAATATCCTGACAGTACCGCTATTCTATATCTGGCACAGTCGCTGCACAAGCAGGGAAAATATGTTGCAGCAAAAAAGGCTTATGAGGAATATTCCGCACTCAATCCGACTGACACCTTAGCACTTATAGGTATTGAGGGTTGCAATAATGCAATCAAATGGAAAGAAGCTCCAACGAGGTACGAGGTAAAGACTGCAAAGCTGTTCAACTCTCGCAGATCTGACTTCTGCCCAATGCTTTACGGCTCTGATTATGACCAAATCTACATTACATCAACAACCGAAAAAGCCATGGGCGACAAAAAAAGTGAAATTACCGGTATGAAAAATGCCGACCTTTTTGTTGCAAAGAAAAATGAACGTGGAGAATGGGAAAGACCGGAACCTCTTGAAGGGGATTTTAACACAGAATTTGATGAAGGTATAGTTTCATTCTCCCCAGACGGTCAAACAATGTACCTAACCAAAGCAAGACGCGACCCAAACGTCTCCACTTCGGTAGAAATTTACACTTCAACTCGCTCTGACGCACAATGGAGTGCCCCTCAAAAATTTGAAGTTATTCCAGATACACTCTCAACATTCGGTCACCCTGCTGTTTCCCATGATGGCGAATACCTTTATTTTGTAAGCAACATGCCTGGTGGATATGGAGGTAAGGATATCTGGAGAATATCACTAAAAGAAAGACAGGGTAGTCTTTTAAACCTTGGTCCTGACATTAACACGGCTGGCGACGAGGATTTTCCGTATGTACGTAATGACGGCACCCTATATTTTTCTTCCGACGGTCACCCAGGAATGGGCGGACTTGACATTTTCAAGGCTATCCCGCTTGAAAATAACCACTGGCAAATAGAAAATATGAGAAACCCTATCAATTCGGCTGGTGACGATTTCGGCATAACTTTTGCCAATGGTGAAAATGGTTATTTCTCATCAAACCGCGGTGACGCAAGAGGCTATGACCATATATTCAGTTTCGCATATAATCCTGTTAAGGTAACTATTGAAGGAACAGTACTCGACAAGGATGAGGAACCTGTCAAAAACGCAATTATCCGTATTGTTGGTAACGATGGTACAATCCAAAAGGAAGTTGCCCGCGATGACGGTTCTTTCAAATTCTCTCTTCAAAGAGGCGTTAAATACGTTATGCTTGCAGGTGCGAAAGGATACCTTAACCAGCGTCAGGAATTTGAGTCTGACACTACTCAAGAAGACGCAAACTATTGGGTTGACTTTATCCTGCCAGCAATAAACAAGCCTTCACTTATTGAAAATGTCTTCTACGATTTCGACAAAGCAGACTTGCGCCCGGAAACAAAAACAGCCCTCGATGAATTGGTGGTTATTCTAAACGAAAACCCGAATGTAACTATTGAAATGGCTTCACATACCGACAGGTGGGGTTCTGACAAATACAATAACGAATTGTCACAGCGTCGCGCTCAATCGGTTATTGACTACCTTATTTCCAAAGGTATCAATAAGGAGCGACTACAACCTCACGGATATGGCAAGACGAAGCCTAAAACAATAACAAAGCGCTTGGCAAAACTTTATCCTCAATTCAAGGAAGGTACTTTACTTGATGAAAAATTCATCAACACACTTTCGGAAGAAGACCAGGATGCGGCAGACCAAATCAACCGAAGAACGGAATTCCAAGTACTTTCGCTAACATTCCAAATGAACTAAAATGGAAGAAGATATCAGGTTTATGCAATTTGCCATTGCTGAAGCAAAGACAGCGGAAGCAGCGGGTGAAGTGCCCATTGGAGCAGTGATAGTATGCAACGGCAGAATAATAGCAAGGGCACACAACCTTACAGAAACCCTTACCGACGTTACTGCCCATGCTGAAATGCAAGCCATAACGTCTGCAGCGGCAAATCTCGGAGGAAAATATCTGACGGACTGCACCTTATACGTAACTATCGAACCTTGCCTAATGTGTGCTGGTGCCTTGGCTTGGAGCCAGATAAAAAGGATAGTATATGGTGCTGACGATGACAAACGGGGATTTCATACATACTGCCAATCTCCGTTCCACCCAAAAACCACTATAACAAAAGGCATTTTGGCTGAAGAATGTGCGACTCTTGTCAAAGAGTTCTTTAAAAAGAAAAGATAGTTGCTATTTCGGCAACCATCTTTCCAATTCTTCCATACTTATTCCTTTTTGCTCTGCATAACGCTTTCGCTGGTCATCGCAAATCTTTTTCAAAATGAAATACCGCGAATCAGCATGAGATATATATAATCCCATAACCGAAGATGCTGGCTTCAATGCCCCATTTTCGGTTATTTGCATTCCTAATTCCTTTGTACCGCCAAGGACTTCATTAATAACAAAGACCGAAGACTGGTCGGGCAATGACGGATAACCTGCTGCTGGGCGTATGCCAACATATTTTTCAGTGAGAGTATCTGAAACCGCTAAATCTGTTCTATCATATCCCCAATATTGCTCTCTAACAGCCTTATGGAGATATTCAGCAGATGCCTCTACAAGTCTGTCGGCAAGCGACTGATACAAAAGAAACTTAAACTCATCTTTTTCTTTATAAGACTCAACTATTTGGGCAATCTTCGCACCTATTGTAATAGCAAATGCACCTACATAGTCAGATGATGGCGAAACGAAATCGGCAAGCGACCAGCACTCTCCTTTAGCATTGACATACTGCTGACGCAGTACTGGCAAAACGATATCATTTCCACCTACCTCAAAAGATATAGAATCATCGCCTACAGATTTTGCTTTTCTGAATGCAATTTTAGCAGATATTGAATC
Source organism: uncultured Prevotellaceae bacterium (assembly GCA_900541935.1). Taxonomy (GTDB): domain Bacteria; phylum Bacteroidota; class Bacteroidia; order Bacteroidales; family Muribaculaceae; genus Limisoma. Next base: position 22,008 of record UQLZ01000010.1, read on the forward strand.
ACCTGCTTCGCGAACAAGTCTCGCAATTGCCGCACGAGCATCCTTCAACAAATCCATAGCCTGCATAGTTGCCGCTATTCTTTCCGGTTTCTGTGCGGCAATCCACTGTGCCTGACAATGTCCACAACCTTTTATCTCTGCCAATTCTGCAAACGACGCATCAAGATTCCATACTGGGAAAAACGCTCTCCAATTAATATAGTCAACAACAGTAGAAATATTTATAGCCATCTCCCTTTCACCAACGAACTGTGGCTCTACGGGTTTATAGTTCTCCCAATCAATTTTATGCTTTCGTCCAATCGCTTCAGCAAAAGTAACCGATTGACTATCCTTTCCAGAGAAATATTCCTGTCTCAAGAGGTTCTGTTCGGACTTTATCTCATCGGCAATGCCATCGGCATCAAGCAGTCGGTGAGCTACGGACGTCATCTCAGCTGCATCGCGGGTGTAGGCAACGATACCAGAATACTCTGGCGCAATCTTTACTGCAGTATGAACTGCTGAAGCTGTTGCTCCACCAACCATCAATGGTATGCTCAAGCCCCTTTCTTCTGCAAGGCGCGCAACACTGCACATCTCATCAAGCGACGGTGTTATAAGTCCGCTAAGCCCTATAATATCTGCCTTTTCCTCTATAGCCCTATCAATGATAACATCGGCAGGAACCATTACCCCAAGGTCTATAACATTGAATCCGTTGCAACGGAGAACAACATCAACGATATTCTTTCCAATATCATGGACGTCTCCCTTTACAGTTGCCATAATGATTTTACCAGAATAGTTCTGTCCCGACGCCTCTTCTTTCTCCATCAACGGTTGCAAATAGGAAACCGCATCCTTCATTATCTTGGCACTTTTAACTACCTGCGGCAGAAATAATTCACCATTAGCAAATAATCTTCCTACCTCATTCATTCCAGCCATCAACGGTCCCTCGATTATTTCGACTGCTGTTATATATTCCTTTACTGCAACTGCAAGCAACGTCTCAATAAGGTCACCTCTGCCCTTTACAAGCATTTTTATGATTTTATCATCATTGCTTAGGCTTTCCTCTCTATCTGTTGAAATAGCAATATCGCTCGTTTTCTTGTCTTTTGTCTGTGATGCAAGCGCTATCAACTTCTCGGTTGCATCCTCCTCTCGACAGAAAATAACATTTTCTATAGCAGTTCTGACATCTTCAGGTATCTGCGAATAAGGTGCCAGTGCGGCTGCATTAACGATAGCCATATCCATGCCAACGGCTATTGCGTGATAAAGGAAAACCGTATGCATCGCCTCTCTGATATAGTTATTTCCTCTGAAAGAGAATGACAGGTTGCTGATACCACCGCTCACCTTTGCTCCAGGCAGATTCTCCTTTATCCACTTAGTTGCCTTAATGAAATCAAGAGCATAGCGGTTATGCTCATCTATACCTGTCGCTATAGCCAATACATTCGGGTCAAAAATTATATCATGCCCTTTGAAACCGACTTCAGTTGTCAATATATCATAAGCACGGCTGCAAATTTCTATTTTGCGCTCGTATGTATCTGCCTGACCTGATTCGTCGAAAGCCATAACAACGACGGCTGCTCCCATATTGAGAATATCTTTGGCTTCTTTGACGAACGCCTCTTTGCCTCCTTTCAGGCTTATTGAGTTGACTATACCCTTACCTTGCAAACACTTCAAACCAGCCTTGATAACATTAGGTTTGGAGGAGTCTATCATAATAGGAACTTTTGCAATCTCAGGTTCTGCTGATAGCAAGTTGAGAAAAGTAACCATCTCTTTCTCGGCATCAAGCATCGCATCATCCATATTTATATCAAGAATCTGCGCACCTGCTTCTACCTGTTTCCTTGCAATGTCAAGAGCTTCGGAATAGTTTTTCTCTCCTATCAACCGCAAGAACTTGCGACTGCCGGCAACGTTACAACGCTCTCCAACATTGACAAAGTTACGCTCGCGGGAGACTATCAAGGAATCCATTCCCGACAATACTAAAGATTTGTTTCTTTCGTATATCTTTCTCGGTGTATACTTTTTAGCCTCTTCTGCAAGCATGCGGATATGCTCCGGAGTTGTACCGCAACAACCGCCTACGATATTCACCAAACCGTCGGCTAACATCGCAGATATCTGCTTTGCCATAACTTCCGGTGTCTGGTCATATTCGCCCAATTCATTAGGCAAGCCTGCATTCGGATAGAATATGGTCGCCATATTCGAGATATCTGACAACTCCTTTAGCCATACAGTCAAATGCTCCGCTCCAAAACCGCAATTCAATCCTATTGCAAGCGGATTAGCATAATCAACGGCAGCAACAAAGGCTGAAAGCGACTGACCGCTTAATATTCTGCCATTGTCAGAAATTGTTGCTGAAATGATAACTTCAACCTTTCTGCAACATTTCTCCATAGCCCTTTCAGCGGCTAATAATGCGGCTTTTGCATTTAACGTATCAAAAACGGTTTCTATAAGGAACAAGTCAACGCCTCCCTCAAGCAAAGCAGTCATCTGCTCCTCGTAGGTATCAGCAAGAGTATCAAAAGTAATTGCTGAATCATCACCCATAGATACTGCCATCGATAATGACTTATTCGTTGGGCCAATACTTCCTGCAACCCAACCGCCTTTTTCATCAGCAACTTTGCGCGCAATCCTTGCTGCCTCTCGGTTGATTTCTCCTACATATTCTTCAAGGCCATAATCCGCCAATGAGATAGCGTTAGCGTTGAATGAATTAGTCTCAATAATATCCGCACCTGCATCCTTGTATCTGCGGTGAATCATCTCTATTGATTCTGGTTTTGTTAAGACAAGAACGTCGTTGCAACCTTTTAGATTATTTTTATGAGAAGCGAATCTATCTCCTCTAAAATCAAGTTCACTCAAACCCAATGATTGGATTTGAGTGCCCATTGCGCCATCAATGACAAGTATTTTGTCATTCAAAGCAGTCTTTATTTTATTATCAATCATTTATTCTGTTTTACCTGGATAAGCCTCAAGAGCCTTGCTAAGTACAAACAATGCTCTATTCAAATCGCTTTTATTCAAGACGTAAGCAATACGAACCTCATTAACGCCCAAGCCTGGAGTGGTATAGAAACCTGCAGCAGGTGCCATGAATACCGTCTCGCCCTCATATTCAAATTCTGAAAGGCACCACGCACAAAACTTCTCGGCATCATCTACCGGCAATTTTGCGACTGTATAGAATGCTCCCATCGGAATTGGGGAATAAACTCCCGGAATCATATTCAAACCGTCAATTAGACATTTGCGTCGCTCTACATATTCATCGTATGTGTCTCGCAAATAATCTTCTGGAACGTCAAGCGATGCTTCTGCAACTACCTGACCTATCAATGGTGGACTCAAACGTGCCTGACAGAATTTCATTACCGCCTTACGAACCTTCTCATTCTTGGTAATCAACGCTCCAATTCTTATTCCGCACTCTGAATATCTCTTTGAGACAGAATCAATAAGCACAACGTTATCTTCTATCCCTTCCAAGTGACAGGCTGAAATATATGGAGAGCCAGTATAGATAAACTCACGGTAAACCTCATCAGAGAATAGAAACAGGTCATACTTCTTTACCATATCCCTAATCTGATTCATCTCGCGGCGGGTATATAGATAACCTGTCGGGTTATTCGGGTTACAAATCAAAATGGCACGAGTTCTCTCGTTTATGAGTTCTTCAAATTTCTCCACCTTCGGCAAAGAGAAACCCTCTTCTATTGTAGTCGTCACAGTTCTGATAACCGCACCCGCAGAGATAGCAAAAGCCATATAGTTGGCATAAGCAGGCTCTGGAACGATAATCTCATCACCTGGATTCAGGCACGACAAGAACGCGAAAAGCACAGCCTCTGAACCGCCAGCAGTTACAATAATATCATCTGCAGTCAGATTGATATTGAAACGCTCATAGTAGCCAACGAGTTTTTCCATATAACTGCGGTAACCCGCACTTGGGCTATATTCCAAAATCCGTCTATCTATATTCTTGATTGCATCAAGAGCAACCTGAGGCGTCGGCAAATCAGGCTGTCCGATATTTAAATGATAAACATGCACTCCTCTCTTCTTGGCAGAGTCTGACAACGGTGCCAATTTTCTAATAGGAGATTCGGGCATTTCCATCCCTCTTACTGATATTTGTGGCATTTGGGATTATAATTTTTAGTTAATATACTTGTTAAACTGTCATTATCCTCAAGACAAGGACATTTTAACTACAAAGTTACAACTTTCCGCCATAAAAAGCAAACCCACAAATCGCACCCAACTACGCAATCCATTTGCGGATACAAATATCCGCCCCACCACTTCCTCCATTAATTATTTCCGTTTTTGCAATCAACCATTTCCCGTTGTCCCCCACCAGCTATCCATACTACAAATACTATACCCCAATAATAATTAGTGGTTGCATCAAAATTTGCATTTTGGCACAACCACTAATTAAATTTTATACTGACACTTTTACCAACCGCCACCGAGGGCCTTGTATAGGCGAACTAATGCAATCTGCTTGTCTCGCTTTGCGTTACTCAAACCAATCTGCGCATCAAAGTGACTACGCTGTGCATCAAGAACGTCAAGGTATCCGATAACACCATTGATATACTGCAACTGAGCGAGTTTCATTGTTGCTTCTGATGACTTCTCCAACTGCAAACGCGACTCATATATTTCATCAATCTTGTTGAAATCAACTATCGCATTTCGAGCATCGCGGAAAGCACCTAAAACTACCTTTTCATAATTATAGCATTCCTGCTTATATGCAGCCTTCTTTGATTTCCACATTGCCCTATTCTTTCCCATGGCAAAAAGAGGAGTCAACAGTTTAGCTCCAATATAAAACACTGGTGATTTCAAAAAATCTGAAATTTCTTCACTTTCCAAACCGTACTGTGCTGTAAGGGATATCTTTGGGAACATATTAGTAAACGAAATTCCTACGCTTGCATTTGCCGCCATTAGATTCAATTCTGCCTCTCGCACGTCAGGACGGCGCTCAAGCAATGTTGAAGGCAATCCGACAGGCAAAAAATCTGGCAACGGAGCATCTTCCTGCAAGGTTGAACGTTCAATAACACTTGGAAATTCTCCTGCAAGAAAAGCAATGTCGTTTTCCTTCAAAGATATCTTTCTTTCCAAATCCGGCACTAAAGTAGCGGTTCTTGCATACTCCAATTGTGCCTGCTGATATGAAGTTTCAGATGTCAAGCCACTTTCGAAACGCAACTTAGCAATTCTCATACCTTCCTGACGAGCATTAAGTGTCTGCTTAACAATTGCCAACTCATTGTCAAGAGCAACAAGTTCAAAATAAGCTTGTGCAACCTCTGCGATTATACTCATTCTAAGAGCATTCTGAGCCTCTACACTCGCAAGAAACTGAGCCTTGCTCTTATCCTTTGCCCATCTGAGGTTTCCCCACAAGTCAAGTTCCCAACTTACCGTTGCCTTAGCACCAAACTCTGAGTCTCCTTTATAGTTATCGCCTCCATAATTTGAACCTTCCTTATTTGCATATATGTTAGCGTCAAACTGTGGGAAGAGGTTAGCAAGGTCAATTCTCTTCAAAGCCGCCAATTCCTCTACACAAGCAGCGGCTTTCTTTATATCCTTATTATTGTCAAGGGTCTTCCTTATCAACTTTTGGAGAATTGTATCCGAATAAACATCCCACCACTTGAGGTCTGCAACACAAGCCGAATCGCCTGCCAACTGCTTTTTACTCAAAGTCTCTGGCAGTTGCATTTCGGGTTTTTCAAATTTATGCCCTACCTTGCACGATGTAAAAAACATCAGCACCAAAACAATATATATATATGATTGCTTCATCATTCTACTTTTTAAATTTTTTCACCACATTGACTTTCTTCTTCATCTTATAGATTAATACAAAGAAGAACGGCACTAATAGGATTCCAAACACAACCGCAAAGATCATTCCGAAGAAAACTCCGGTACCAATAGCCTGACGACTTGCAGAACCTGGACCTGTTGCAATAACCATCGGCAACATACCAAGGATGAACGCAAGTGATGTCATAAGAATTGGACGGAAACGCAGTTGTGAAGCATGTATAGCCGCCTGAACGACATCAACACCCCTATCAACCTGCTCTTTGGCAAATTCCACAATTAGAATAGCATTCTTTGCTGCCAAACCAACAAGCATAACCAAACCAATTTGGAAATACACGTCATTTTCCAATCCGCAAGCCAAAACTCCAAGATATGAACCTAACACAGCAACCGGCAATGAAATAATTACGGCAACTGGAACCATCCAACTTTCATAAAGAGCTGCAAGGAAAAGGAAAACGAAAAGGAAAACAAGTGTTAAAACCATTGCAGTCTGACCTCCTGCCTGCTTTTCCTGATAAGATAAACCACTCCATTCAACTCCAATATTATCTGGCAAATGATTTTCCGCAATCTCCTCCATTATACTCATTGCCTGACCGGAACTGTAGCCGTCAGCAGCCTCTCCACGAATAACTGCACTGTTAAACATATTGAAACGCTTGATACTACCCGGACCTGTTGTATATTGTGTTGTTCCCAATGAAGTCAACGGAATCATTGCTCCGCTTGAACTTCTTACAAAGAACAGGTTTATATTATCCTGATGCTCACGATATGTTGATTCAGCCTGAATATATACACGATAAATACGGTTGAACATATTAAAGTCATTTACATAAACTGAACCGGTATAAGCCTTCATAGTAGAGAAAACGTCAGCCAAAGGAACTCCAGCAAACTTCACTTTATCCCTGTCAACGTCAAAGTACAACTGAGGGATTTCTGCTTGTAAAGATGATGACAAGCCTGACAACTCCTTACGCTTTGACGCATAATACATTAAAGAATCAGTTGCTTGAACAAGATTGTCAAATGTTGCATCACCTCTTGCCTCCAACTGCATTTCAAAACCGCCGGAACTACCAAGACCTGGAATTACTGGAGGGGTTGAGAAATAAGCCTTGCACTCAGGATACTCCTCGAACTCCTTCATAACAACCGCCATAACGTCTTCAACAGTCTGCCCATCTCGGTCTTCCCATGGTTTGAGAATAACTGTCAACTCACTTCGAGCCTGACTGCTACCAACACGCGGGCTACTACCGGCAACACTCTGAACATAATCAACCGCTGGATTCTTCATTAAATAATCAACGGCACGCTCGGTTATAACCCTCGTTCTTTCCAATGTTGAACCTTCTGGCAATTCCAATTCAACCCTGAAATAGCCTTGGTCTTCCATCGGCAAGAAACTTGTCGGGATAAAGCGGTGAATTAGCATAATCGCCACAATAACCAAGCAAAAAGAGACCAACGTTCTTCTCGGATTCTTTATAATGCGGTTTATAATACCAATATACTTATTGTTACCAGTATTAAGCCATTCATTAATCTTTGTAAATACAATATTCTTCTTTTTATTCTTATCTATTGGTTTAAGAATAAGAGAACACATTACCGGGCTAAGCGTCAAAGCAACAACTGTTGATAACAAAACTGAAACAACAATTGTCACAGTAAACTGCCTATATAACTGACCTGTAATGCCTCCAAGGAAACTAACTGGCACAAACACCGCTGCAAGAACGAGTGAGGTCGCAATAATCGCACCTGTCAATCCATCCATCGCCTTCTTCGTTGCCTCGTATGGCGGAAGATTCTCTTCCTCCATGATTCGCTCTACGTTCTCAACGACGACAATCGCATCATCAACGACAATACCAATTGCCAATACCAAGCCAAGTAGAGTTAGAATATTCAACGAGAACCCAAAAATCAACATAAATCCGAAAGTACCAATCAATGAAATTGGAACGGCTACTAACGGAATAACTGTTGCTCGCCAACTCTGCAATGATAGGAATACAACGATAATAACGAGAACCAATGCCTCAAACAATGTCTTATAAACTTCATGAATTGACTCCGAAATATAAGTTGTCATATCCGAAGGAATTTCATAACTCATCCCCTCCGGGAAGTTCTCGCTAATCTCCTTCATTGCAGCCTTTACCTTGTCTGCAACCTCAATAGCGTTTGCTCCAGGTAGCATATATATAGCAAGCACCGCTGCATTTTCTCCATTGATAGCACTTTCTGTACTATAAGACTGAGCCTCAAGGGAAATTCTCGCAACGTCCCTTAAACGGATTATAGAACCATCTTCATTTGCCCTTACAACAATGTCTTCAAACTGGCCAACTGTTGACAAACGTCCCTGCGTAGTAATTGGAATAGTTATATCCAACCCCTTAACCGGCTGCTGACCGAGAACTCCGGCTGCCGACTCGCGGTTCTGATCCTTCAACGCAGCCTGCAAGTCTGCAACTGTAAGACCAAAGTTTGCCAATTTATCCGGTTGAACCCAAATCTGCATCGCATAGTAACGGCTACCAATATTTGACACACGACCAACGCCTGGAATACGGCGGATAATATCCAAAACATTCAGCGTTGCAAAGTTACTCAAATAAATTTCATCAAACTTTGGATCTGTTGATGTCAAGCAAATTGTAAGCAACTGGCTTGCAGCCTGTTTCTCAACAGAAATACCGTTTTGAACGACCTCTGCAGGCAAACGAGATTCAGCCAACTTAACACGGTTCTGGATTTCTACCGCAGCCAAATCTGGATCAGCATCGATATCAAATGTTACACTCGCTGAAAAACCACCTGAGTTAGAACTTGTGGATTCCATATATAACATACCAGGCGTACCATTAAGTTCCTGCTCAATAGGGGTTGCAACGGCTTGCGAAACCGTTAACGCACTTGCTCCCGGATATGAGGCACTAATCTTTACCATCGGCGGTGTGATATGTGGATACTGGTCAATCGGCAACATTGTCAGACCGATAATACCAACAACCACAATAACAATAGATATTACCGCAGAAAAGACAGGCCTATCTATAAAGAAATTTACTTTCATAATCAGTCAATCCTTTTATCGTTAACGGCTACTTTTTATTTACCACTTTTGTGCTATCTGAAACTACACCATCGGAAACCCTAACTTTTATACCCGGTGTCAGTTTGTGATAGCCCTCTGTTACTATTTTCTCGCCCGCAACAAGACCTCTTTCAACAACTACATTATTCATAAACTCAGGTCCAAGTTCTACAAAGCGACGCTCAACAGTTGTATCTCTACGCATAACGTAGATATAAGCACCTCCTTTTTCTATAATCACAGATCTCAAAGGGACAACTGTTGCTTTCTCCTTAACGTCAAGCAACAATTTTACTTTTGTAAACTGTCCTGGCAAAAGGACTCTTTCGGGGTTAGGCATTTCTGCTCTAACAGAGAATGTTCCTGTTCTCGGGTCAACCTGTGGCTCTGCAAAATCCACTAAACCCTTGTAAGGATATTCCGTATTATCGGCAAGTGTAATAGTAATATTTGGCTGCCATGAGCGGTTTTCATCCTTTTGTCCAAGATTGACATTTCTTTCCTTACTTTTGAGGTAATCTAATGCCGTCATGCTAAAGTCAACCAACACAGTATCACTTTTAACAATCGTTGCAAGCAATGATTTTGCACCAGGACCTACCAAAGTTCCCAAATCGACATGACGCTCACTGATGTGACCAGCCAAAGGTGAGCGAACCATTGTATATCCAAGTTCCATTTCAGCCTGCTCCAGGTCTGCCTTGCTCATAACCACAGATGCTTCTGCTGTTTCGTATGCTGCAATAGCATTATCAAGGTCCAATTGGCTGGCTGCATTCTGCTCATATAGAGGACGAATACGCTCCAAATCACGCTTTGCCTTCAAAGCCTGAGCCTCATCCTTCTTCAACTGCGCACGAGCCTTATCTGCCTTCGCCTTATATTGCTCCTGGTTGATTACAAATAAAACCTGATTCTTAGAAACATACGTTCCTTCCTCGAAAAGCATCTGCTCAAGATACCCTTCCACCCTGGCTCTTACTTCAACAAACTGCTGGGCACGAACCCTTCCTACATATTCACCATAAATTTCAACATCGTCCTGTAATGCAGGAGCTACTGTTACAATTGGAGGCAACGGCTTTGGTCCTGGACGGTGCGATAAAAACAAATAAATTCCTATAACCGCCACAATACAAACCAATGCGATAATGGTCCTTTTTTTATTGAGGTTAAAATCCCTCTTGGTCAAATACAATCTCATGCCGTTTTGTTTTAATTATTACTCTAATTTTTCCTATTTTAAACTGTATCATTACTTTCTCCAAAAAGAGAGACTCCTAACTGCAAGAAAACAAATCTCCAGTTGAAGTCTTTCCGATATTGGTAAATATAAAAGATAATCAGTTTACTATTCTTAAAAAGAAATTTCAATATTTTTTGCAAAGATAGGACTTATAGACCAATTTGTAAGAATATTTTTTCAATTTATGCATAAAGAAATCAAAAAAAATGTTAGAACTATTATTATCCAAATTTTGCCTATTTCTTATCTTTTAACAATCTGATGTTTCAAAACTGACTTTTTACTTAATTTATAATAAATCACACCTTTCTATAACATTATATCAACTTAAAAATCCAAACCGAAAGAATCATACACTTAAGAAATCACTCATTTTTAAAGACTGATTAATCAACATATTAATAACAAAATAAAAACAAGTTCCAAGAATAATTATTCACAGAATAAAAATTACAGGTCTTATAATATCTTCTTTATTATTTCTTAACTAAATCATAATGACTTAAATGCAGTTATCTAACGACTTAACATTAAAAGAATATGTTTTTATTAAAAATTAAGTCTGACTCTGCTCCAAAATTGTTAACTTTGTCATTCCATTTATGAGATTATGATAGACAGGAGAACAGTTGATAAAATTCTTGATGCAGCCGACATCGTTGATGTCGTCTCCGACTTTGTTCATCTTCGCAAAAGAGGGGCAAACTATATAGGACTATGTCCTTTTCACAACGAAAAGACTCCTTCTTTCAGCGTTTCAAGAGCAAAAGGAATATGTAAATGCTTCAGTTGCGGTAAAGGTGGCAGCCCAGTAAACTTCATAATGGAGCATGAGCAAATGTCCTATTATGAAGCTCTTAAATATCTTGCTAAAAAATATAACATCGAAGTCGTTGAAAAGGAACTCACCGATAAGGAAAAACAGGAGCAATCGGAGCGAGAGAACCTGCTTGCAACAAACGAATTTGCAATGATGCAATTCGAAAAAAACCTTTTTGAAACGAACGATGGCAGGAATATCGGTCTTTCATATTTTTACGAGCGTGGCTTTAATGATGACATCATTAAGAAATTCCACCTCGGATATTCCATGGAAGCGAACGATGCTCTATGCAACACAATAAAAAAGAATGGATACAATATTCAAAACGCCATCCATACGGGACTTTGCATCCAAAATGGAGAACGAATTTACGACCGCTTTAAGGGAAGGGTTATGTTCCCTGTCCTTAATATTTCCGGAAAAGTAATTGCATTCGGAGGAAGAACGCTTCACCCTGAAAGAGACAAAGCAAAATATGTAAACTCTCCGGAATCAATAATATATAAAAAGAGTAACGAACTTTACGGATTATATCAGGCGAAAAAAGCAATCACAAAAAACGATAAATGCTTTCTTGTTGAAGGTTATACCGACGTTCTATCTATGCACCAGGCTGGGATAGAAAATGTTGTTGCTTCTTCAGGTACTTCTTTAACCGAAGGGCAAATCCGTATGATTCACCGTTTTACTAATGACATAACCGTTCTTTACGATGGTGACTCAGCGGGTATCCGTGCTTCATTGAGAGGTATTGACATGCTACTTTCGGAAGGACTTAATGTAAAAGTTCTACTTCTACCAGACGGTGATGACCCTGACAGTTTTGCTAAAAAGCATAATGCTACCGAATTTCAAGAATTCATTGCAAAAAATGAAACGGACTTTATAATATTCAAAACAACAATTCTTCTGCAAGGTCTTGAAGACGACCCTATCAAAAAAGCAGAAGCAATTAACGATATTATAAAATCAATATCTGTTATTCCTAACATTATTCAAAGAAACATCTACATAAAGGAATGCGGCGCGCGCTTCGATATGGACGAGAAGATACTCATCCGCGAAGTAAACAAAATGATAAAGGCTCAAGCATCTGGAAAGAAGCAACCTCAACAAGAAATTCCAGAAGAAAAGCCAGTAACCGCTGAAACCTTAGTTAAGGAAAGCCAAAAGACAAACAAAAAGGTCAACAAATATATCCTTCCCTTTGAAGAAGAAGTTATCAGATATGTCGTAAAATTCGGCATGATGACCTTCGGCTACATTGCTGATGATGAAGGAGGGAACTCTACCGGAACAGTAATTGAATATATAAAATCTGAACTCGAAAGAGACGGAATGGAATTTTCGTCAGAACTGCATAGTCGCATTTTTGAAAAATCACTATCACTGGTTGATTCTTTTATAGCCGACAGTAAAGACTTTGAGCACGAACTCGCTAACAGGAAGGCAATCATGGAAATGGAAGGCATTGAGCAAATCCGCCAGAATTGCAACAACCTTGATGCCATCCAGCAAGAAGAAAAGAAAATGCATGAGAAAATCGAAGAGCGACTCATGGAAATGAAAAAGAATTTCCAAATGAGCTATCTTGAGAAAAAACTCAGCTCTGATATCGATGATGAAATTCGAAAAAAATCAACTGATTTCACTGATGAAAAACTGAAACTTAGCAAAGTACACACTAAAAACGGACTCGTCGAAAAAGAGGAAGACAAACTGACAGAAATAATTCCTCTTGCTATTCTTGCCTGGAAAGACGCCATTATTTCCCATGAGATAAAGACTTTACAAAAGCAACTCAGGAACCCGGAAATTATTTCTGATATGAACAAAATGGCTGAATGTATGAAGCAGCTAAGCGATATGCTCTTACTCAGAAGCCAATTTGCCAAACTCCTTGGCGACAGAGTAATCATTCCTTGATTTCAAAAACCGTCCACACGGAAACAAATGACATTGGAATTGTTTACATTTTGCAAACACATTTAACGGTACGTACTACTAACGCTTTTCTCAAATTATCCCCACACAATCAATTATATATCAATCATTTGTATGAACAATTCCCGCAATCGTCCGCCACGAGGAAACAAACATAATTGCCGTAAACGGCACAAATAGTTAAACCTATTGTTGACTAAATTAATTTTTTTCTTAAAAAATTTCGTTTTATCTAAAAAAGGTGTAACTTTGCAAGCAAAATAATAATTAAGTACAATCAAAAAACTTAACTGCCTATAGAATCTACATTACACAATAAAAAAAATTGTTTAAATGAAAGATTTAACTGCGTTGACTGACGATAAACTTGTCAGCCTATATGCCAGAGGCAATAATGATGCTTTTGATATTCTTCTTCAAAGATACGAATGTCGCATTTTCTCATACATCCTTAATATAGTAAAGGATGAAGATAAGGCAAACGACATTTTCCAAGATACATTCATTAAAGCCATTGTTACAATAAAGGACGGTAGATATACCGAAAGCGGAAAGTTCGGCTCTTGGCTCACAAGAATTGCACACAACCTCGTTATCGACTACTATCGTCAGGAAAAAGCCGTAACTCAAGTTTCCTGCGATAATGAGGAAATAAATATCCTTAACCGCAAAGAGTTAAGCGATACAAATATTGAGGATTCCCTGATTAAAGACCAGATTCTGCTTGATATCCGCAACCTTGTTTCATCATTGCCTACCCTGCAAAAAGAAGTTTTGGAGATGAGATACTATATGAATATGAGTTTTAAGGAAATTGCAGAAACAACAGGCGTAAGCATAAATACCGCTCTTGGCAGAATGCGTTACGCAATTCTCAACCTCCGCAAAATAGCCGACGAAAAAAATATTATATTGACGCAATAAATCTTTCTTGGGACTGATCTGCAAGAACCAATACCATAAGCGAATTAAAAAAGTCTTCATATTTCAAGATTTAGTTGCTCATATTTTCGGGTAAATATTTATAAAACCTTTTGCATAACAACTTAATCACCTTCTAATGAAGAAAATATCATACACCGCTTTGTTTGCAGGCATGGTATTATTAGCCGGAGCACAGACTACACCCCAGATGTCAGGAGAGGAGAAGCAAAAAACTTTAGAAGAACTTGAGCGCTCCTACGAGATGGAAATATACGGATATTTCAGCAACAACCGTCCTGCAACAGTCCTTGACATTATGCCTTAGGAGGAATGGGCATATAAGCATTTTGATGAATATTCTAACGTATCAGACTTGTTAAACTGTTTTGAAAACTTGTCGGTTGAGCCAATTGCCGGAGAGCCCAAAATGTGCCGATTGGTATTCAAAGGAAAAACAAAAGGTTCGGAAACGTTCGAAGACAGAAAATATATAGGACAGCCATGGGAATCAATAATTGACAGTATCGGTACTTATATAGGATTCAGGGAAAAGATATTTTACGGTCTGACAACAGTTGTCGAACTTAATCTTACAAACAAAAATGGCAAACCCATACTTATTGACCTCGATAACGGCAGTATGGAAAGCGTATATGCAATAAAAGGAAAGAAAAGCATAGGAAACGGAGAATCCGAAGTATGGTTTGGCATAGATATACCGCTTGATGCCGAATTTTCCGAAATTAGCAACGGCACAGCAACAGTCCGATTCACTATGCCTGATGAATACGAAACCGTTAAGGTAAATGCTGGCGATGTATGCAAACAACCTGTTAAAGTATCTTTCAGAGACTTTAATTTAAACGTGAAAGGGTTGACAGCACAGGTTTTGTCATATCCGATAATATGTTTTTCAGAGAACGAATCGACAAAACAAACTATCTATTCTGTAAAAACGGGATTTGGTATAAACCACAACCTTAAAACAACGAATGGGGCTATCTTAACGATATACTGGAATACAACGGAGGAAACTACACTTTTGAAAAATGGCTAAAGAAAAAAGGTATCGACCCCGAAAACCTAAAGGTGACACTGAGAGAGTACAGAGTTAGAAGCGACTCCACCTATAGATTCCAAAAACTTGGTAAATTTTGCAGCACTGGGATGAGCGTTGATACAATATTGTTTTATAAACCGTCTGCTATTGAAGATGAACAAAACAAACTTCGAAAAACTGGTAGAAACTGCCAGACAGAAATATGGTAAACCTGCCCTGCAGAAAGCAGAAACAGGTAAAGACGAACTTAAAAAGATTCTGATAAACTTGATGGTATCAAAGGGCAAGGACATACCCGTGTATCTTTGGAATCCGGATGACGAATATATCGGACTGTTCATGGAAGGCGAGGATGTCGTAAAGCTCTTCCGGGCAAAAAAAGAATTTGAAGATTTACTCATCAAAGTAAATGGTCCTTACATTGAGGCTACGGAGGAATGGCAAAAATTTAAGGAAGAAATTCTGGAGTTATAAATATCAGGTTAAAATTAAAGACGAAAAGCAGACAGTGTGTTATAATTGCAAAGCACTTCGTTACTTTCGAAAATTTGCCCACAGTCATTTACTATTAGCAAACTCCTGCTAACCTTATTCTCTGTGCCTTGCATTATATCAGTCATAACGCACAGAAAGAGGGGTTGCATCAAAAATTTATTTTGACACAACCCCAACTAAAAAGTTATTAATTTTATCCTATTATTAAGAATTAACTTATATAACGCTTATTTAGGACTAATCATATTCACTAACTGAATATTACCAATTATGCTTTTACGCGACCAACGTAAGAACCTTCGCGAGTGTCAACCTCGATAACCTCACCTTCGTTGATAAACAAAGGAACGCGTACTTCTGCTCCTGTTTCAACTGTTGCAGGTTTCAATGTGTTTGTTGCTGTATCGCCTTTCAACCCCGGTTCTGTGTAAGTAATCTTCAATTGTGTCTTTACTGGCATCTCAGCATAGAGAACGGTTTCTGTTGTAGCATCAGCAACAACTTCCACTACGTCACCTTCTTTCATGAAGTCAACACCGGTAATCATATCCTTTTGAATAGGAATTTGCTCGTATGTTTCCTGATTCATAAAAATATAATCTGTACCTTCCTGGTATAGGTATTGGTACGGACGGCGCTCAACTCTTACATCCTCCAACTTTTCACCAATGTTGAAACGACGTTCCAATACATAACCGTCAACAACGTCTTTCAACTTTGTACGCATAAAGGTATTACCTTTACCTGGCTTTACGTGAAGGAATTCAATAACAAAATACAATTTGCCATCCATGCGGATGCAAGTTCCGTTCTTAATATCTTGAGCGTTAATCATAAAATATAATTATATTGTTTAAAATCTTATTAACGATTGCAAAGGTACCAATTATTTTCCACATAATCAGCACCATTTGCCGTTTTTTATCCCTAATTTCTGCCAAAATGGAGAAATTATAGCCTTATTCCATACTTTTCTATTCTGTTTTCAAGCATTCCTTTTGGCAAGAACTTTCCAAGCACTGAAACTATTGTATTGAGCATCCTCTCTCTTATATAGTCATCTTTTATGTAGAGAGAAACCCTTCGCTGCGACAAGTAGTCGCCTTCAATCCGTCTTACATTGGCTCGCTGACCCTCACTCAAAAATGGCAAATGCATTTCTGGAATAATAGTAAATCCTCCATTAATATCAACTATTCGTATCAGAGTTTCAATACTGCCTGCTTCATATATATGACGTCCTTTCGCACGTGCCTTACAGAAACTGAAAGCACTTTCTCGTAGGCACTGTGCCTCCTTCATTATCCACATATTCTCATGCTCAAGATTTTCCGGCTTGAAGACTGGCAATTTCCTCCAGCAGTTCTCCGAAAGATAAACATAAAATTTTTCCTTATATAATGGTATTTCTGTCACTCCTTTATAAACATTACCGCTTATTGCTAAACCTGCATCTAACTCCCCACGCAACAAAGCATCAGCCATAGCATCTGCTTTCATCTCCGAAATGGAAAGATTTATATCAGAATAGTCTTTAATATAATTCTTGATAAAGTCTGGCAATATATATGGTGCAATGGTAGGACCTACAGAAATTGACAAATCTCCGGAAACCCCGCCTTTACTCTCTACAACGAGTTCTTCTATTCGACCAGCCTCAACAAGCGTTGTTTCTGCCTGTTGGATTATCTTCTCTCCTATCGATGTTGGCTCTACTTTCTTATTGGTTCGCTCGAATATCTTCACATCAAGTTCTTCTTCCAACTTAACAAGCATAGCACTTAATGTTGGCTGCGAGATTCCACAAGCATCCGCTGCCTTGGCAAAACTGCGGTAACGATTTATTTCAACTATGTATCTTAACTGCTGCAATGTCATATCAATAGATTTTATCTATACAAAGATAAGAAATATCATTCGTTTATCAATTAAAAACAAACTAAATTTGCATTAGAAATAAAACAAAAAATATGGCAACAAAGAGATTTCACAGATACATGGCGAAAAAGGGATTTCCCCTCTACTGGCTACTATTAGGCTACCTGGTCTTGGGTTACTTCTACCCTATTATCGGACTGATAGCATTAATCTGCATGATCGCACCGGTAACATTCTCTATCTGGAAAGGCAGATGGTGGTGTGGTAATGCTTGCCCGAGAGGAAACTTCTACGACAAGATATTATCAAAATACTCTCCTCATAGACCTATTCCAAAATTTGTCAGGACTTTTGGCTTTCGGTTGTTTATGGTATTTTTTATATTTACGATGTTCACAGTACAAATGTACTTCGCGTGGGGAGATTGGAACGCAATGGGGCGAGTATTTTGGAATATCATCCTTATAACAACAATCGTCGGTATTATCCTCTCTTTCATCTACGCTCCGAGAACATGGTGCTCGTTCTGCCCGATGGGAACACTATCTTCCTGGGTGGCTCCAAAAGAAGGTAAACTGCCAAATGGGTATAAGAGCATACACGTAAGCAGCACTTGCCAAATGAAATGCAAAAGTTGCGCAAGATTTTGCCCAATGCAACTGACGCCTTACGACAGCAGAGGACAGGAAAACGGGTACCTACACCCTGACTGCATAAAGTGCGGACAATGCGTAACTGCCTGCCCTATAAAGATTATGGAACTGAAAAAATAAAGAAATAATAATAACAAAATAAAATTAGAAATTATGGAAAATATTCAAACTTACCTACCGTATCTTCGCGGTTATGACTTTACTGGAATGCCAGTTATCATCGACTTCTACGCAACATGGTGTGGACCTTGCAGAAATCTCGCTCCTCACGTTGAAAAACTCGCAGCAGAATATGAAGGACGAGTGAAAGTTTTGAAAGTGGACGTTGACAAAAACGAGCAACTTGCAATGGCAGCAAGAATCCAGTCAATCCCAACGCTCTTCTTCATCGACAAGGAAGGAAACATTGAGCGCCACGTTGGAGGTCTTCCATTCGGGAAACTCGCAGAAAAAGCGGACGAACTCCTAAAATAGCACCTCAGCAAATAGCAATCAATCTTAATAACCAACCCCTCGGCACTTCAAACACCGAGGGGTTTTTATTTTATAGTTAGAATAACATTTTATCAAAACATTTATTATCAACACTTACCGTTAAAAACATTTTCCGCAGATTGCGGGAAACCAACAATCTGCGGAAAACCTTTTATTATCGCCCATGAGGGGGCATTATCAATAATTTGTATTGACGCCGGTATCCATTCCGCCTGATTTGAGGCTGCGGCCCAATTTCTTGAAGCCCTTACCGAAGTTCATTCTATAAACAAGGCTAAGGAATATCTGGTTAGGATTATTCAACCTGGTACTTGAACTATACGGACGAACGTCTGACAAGTCGAAACTATGATAGTTGCTGCCTTGTTTTGTAAAGAGGTTCACGGCAAACAATCTGACAAACAAGTTATTCCAGCGGTACTGAACTTGAACCATATTTGATCTCTCATTTCTTGAAAATGTTGTTCCGGAAAGGTTGTATTGCGGCTTGATGATGTAGTTCGCACTAATTGTCCATGCTCCGAAGTATAGACCGCCACTTACGCCAGCATACAGTCTCTTGTCAGAAAACTTCTGCCTTGAACCGTCGGCAAGACTCTTTTTATGTATCGTATAATCGTCCCAACCTATTTGACCATAGATTGAGAAATGGTTAAGAATATTGTTGAAACCCAAATCCAACTGAAGGTTAATTCTATCATCCCTCAAGCCATTAACAGGCTTCGACAGGAACATATTCCTATATGGTTCCATAACGCCTGTAGCAGTTTTCGGAATATACTGAAAATCCCTTAAAATCGGGTCATTAGTGCGGCTATGGCTAACCCAGAAAGTCCCAGTAAACTTTTTATAATTACCACGTATATACAAGCGGTTGCGGTACCAAACGGACGGTTTAAGGTTCATATTACCCATACTGACTTCTATATCATCTACCAAAGACGGCACTTCCGACTGCTGGTTGAATGATGGCATTGACGGATCATACATAAAGAGATAGTTGAACGACAAGAATCTCTTAATTCGGTAGTTAAGATTGATATTACCCTTAAAGCGAGTAGCATTCATTGTCCTCACTCCGTCGGAACTATGCTGATAGACACCTCCAACGCCGACTGTATATCCCAAATTCTTGACTCTACCGGTAACAGACCCATAGAAGTACATTTTATTGAAATCCAGAACAGGTCTATTAATCACCCCATTCTCACGTTGCTCATTCTCGGCACGGTTGTAATTATCCTGAATACCAAACTTTGCAGTAACATTCTTAAATTGCTTGGAGTACATAATTTCACCTCCAACAGCCTTTGATTTATTGGCTGTGGTTGTATAAATCCCATACACATCATTTCCTGACGCATCAGTATCAAGATAATCACGGACATAATCACCGTCATTATATCTACCATTGGCAAGGATTTCAAGCACATTGCCTTTTTTAAACTGCTTTCTGAAGAAAAGAGAAACACTTGGAGCTTTAAATTCATTTGACCAAATCAAACGGTTATTGACCTTTTTTTCCGCTTCTTTTTTAGTTATTTTGCTTGAAAAAGTTGTACGATAAGAGTCAGTTAACGCACCGCTCAAATCAATGGAGAACATTGTATTAGCACTGTGCATATACGTATAGCCTAAATTAATGCCATTGTCGGTATATCTCATTCCACTTGGTAATCCTACCTGAGTCTTTACAAAGTCACCGTCTTCACTGCCAACATAACGGGCGGAAGAACTGATTTCCTGCTTTTTATAATCACGCCATTGGATGCCGTAATTGATATTCCATTCCGACTTTTTGTTATAGTATGTAGCCGCAACATTACCGTTAATGGCACCGGTATTAAGCGAACTCATTCCGGAAAGCATTATCGAGCCTCCGTCCCGACGCGGCTTGGTAACAAAATTGATAACGTATGAATTGTGGCGAATATCAGGACTGTCGAAATATTCAACCTTCAAGATGTCGTTAGGGTTCAAACCATTAAACTTCATCATATCAACGGCTTTACCATTAATCTTTATTATCGGTGTTCTATTGTCAACGGTAATCTTATTCAATTCCTCAACGACTGCCAGACCCGGCATATTCATCTTCAAGGCATTGAGCAACGACAACGAGGTTGCAGCCCTTTCTACCTCTCCGCGAGAAGGAATAACGATATATCTGTCAGGCTTTTGAACGACCGCATCAGCAACGACCTCAACCTCCTCTAACTCTACCGAACGAGGTTTTAATGCAATTGTTCCTATATCAAGAGTCTCAATATCAGAACCGGCAACCTGCAAATATACAGGCTCCATTTTTCCATACTGAACTTCAATAATAACTCTCGGCTCATTAATCTGGCAGGTAAGGAAGCGACCGTTCTGGTCAGACTCAATGCCTGCAACAACTTTCATGGTATCATTTCGGGCGATAATAACTGCCTTTCTTATAGGCTTGCCGTCACTGTCCGTAATGCGACCCGTAATATTATACGCAAACGCCGCTACACTTGACAGCAACGAGCATAAAATAAAAAGTACTCTTAGCTTGTTCATCTGAAATTTAAAATTTGTTTTTCGTATATTGAATTAATCACACAAATATAGCATTAATTATGCCACTAACAAACAGCATAATGGGGGGGCGAAATTTAACAAATTTTAAAAGCATAAACTATCAATAATTTATCAAGATACAACTTTAATATTCAACATCAACACCAGTATCAATGCCTTTATTCTGCAAAGTTCTGTTAGCACGATTATAAGACTTGCCTAAATCTATTCTATACACGAAATTAAGTTCTACCAAATTAGCATAGTCCTTTATATAAAAAGAATTGAATATCGGATGCACCTTTGAAGGGGTACTGATTTTCTGCAGGAAGCCACGCTTAGTAAAGGCATTTACAACCCTTGCTCCAAAAGAAAAATCTCTCCACCTATATTTTACTCCGAAATAGTCATAACGTATATCTCTGCAAAAAGAACGACCATCTAAACTATAGCGAGGAGCAATTGCATAGTTAGCATATATGGTCCATTTACCAAAATAGGCATTAGCACTGATACTCGCATAGACCTTATCCAATGAATTATCCTCATTGGTTTCAGAAACCGAATACTTATCCCAACCCACAGATGCAGATAGAGTCAAATGGTTAAATAAATTTTGGTAACTCAAATCAACTTGAACATTAATATTGTCAGTATAGTTACCATTTTCTATTCTATGAATAAACATCTGGTAATATTTACTCGCGGGATCACTATCATAATGCCAAACAGAATTTATCGGGTCGTTAGTTCTACTATAACTACCCCAAGCAGTTGCGTAAAAATTACCTGTGTTATATCTCAAATACAAACGATGTCGCTGATAGGTACTCGGCTTTATATACAAGTTACCCATTTGAACAGAAATATCATCTATTGTATGCACATCATCATTCATAACAGACAAAGACGGCATTTCCGGACTATACATATAAAGATAATTTGCATTCCAATGATTATTAAAACGAAAATTCAATGTTGCTGTCGCCTTAAATTTCAAATACGACTCACCTCCAGACATTCCCTTGCTATGGAAATATTTACCGCCAGCACTTACTGTATAACCCAATTTCTTCCATTTACCAGCAAGGTCGCCATAAAAATAGAGATTATCTCGTGTGAGATTATCCTGCTCAAATGGAGAATCATTTTCAGAATATTTATTTTCTGCATAATTTCGCTTATAGTTTACACCATATCTAGTTGTAACACTCTTAAATGCCAAAGTATATAATGCCTCAGCCGCCAAAGCCCAACTGTCATTTTTTGTTGAATTAACCTGACTGTAGTTTTCTTTTGAATCATCATTATATAAGTAATGCATTTGCCGAGAATAATCACCATTAGAAAGCGTGCCAATGGCGTTTAACTCAAGTGACTGCTTCTCAGATATGTTTTTTCTAAAATATAAATCAATTGATGGCGATTTGACTTTTGTTTCATTCGGATTATATTTATCAAATAGTTTTCGCTCTGTTCCTATCCGTTCTTCTATAGCATTATAATTTCTGGCTTTTACATCTTTAACACTTAAATTCAAATTCGCTGAGAACATTGTATTTAAATCATACATATAGGTATAGCCCAATGTTAAAGCATTGCTGAAATCACGAGCATAAGATGGGCGACCAATTTGGTTACGAAAGATTGTTTTATCACGTCCTATATACTGCTCGTTAATATCCGTAAACTGTTTTTTTCTCTTATGCCAGTTATTACCATACATTAAAGACCACTCTGACTTTTTATAATGATAAGAGCCTGAAACTGTTACATTAGAACGCAATGCAGTAACAGCCTCATCAAGCATTACCATAACAGAGCCACCCTCTTAGCGCGGTTTCATAACAAAATTAATGACGCCGGAAACGCCTCTATCTGCATACCGAATATCTGGAGTATTTCTGTATTCAACTCGCAATATTTCTCTATGATTCAACCCTTCAACCTTAGAAAAAGGCTCTTCTTTACCATTAATTTGGAAAACTACTGAACCTCCATCTACAAGCACTTGCTTTAATCCTTCATTCACCTGCAAGCCAGGCATCTTTACTTTCATTTCACTTAACAGATTTAATGATGCCGAAGCCCTTTCAAGTTCTTTTACTGATGGTATAAGCACATATTTGTCAACCTTTTCAATCACACGACTGGCAGAGACAACCACCTCTTCCAACTCCTTGCTTCTTGGTGACAATTTAATTTCCCCCATATAATAATCACCATCTATAAAGTCTAATGAAATACGTTGCGATTCATAACCTGTGTACGTCAACTCTATACAAGCATAGGTGTCTTTTACTCCTCCAAATGAGAACCAACCATTTCCATTTGTAGATGTCTGCATTACGACTTGTGTAGAATCGCCAAGTAGTGACACATTGACACCAGCCAATGCTTCTTTTGTTTGCTCGTCTATTATAACTCCAGACAGTCCCTGTGCACTCGCTATAACTGCACTAAGGCTTAAAAACATTAATAAAAATAATTTTTTCATGTTATGAATTTTGAACAAATTTATAATAAAAATGAATTTTGAACAAAAATTTGCAAATTATTATTGCATTTTTACCCAAAAGGGTAATAAACAGTAAATTTTGAACTAAATGCTTTAAAATTTTAAAAATAATAATTATGTTTGCCAGTGTCTAACTTAATAGCAGGCATGAATTATTTTAGAAACATTAAAATAAACGGAGTAACCGAGGAATCATATAAAGATATAGACTCACTGATAGAAAGCGTGAAAGCCTTTGCTCGGCTTTCGTCTAAGAGCGTATATATTATGGATTTATACAAGCAAAATTTTATTTTTGTTTCTGAAAATCCTCTTTTCTTTTCCGGATATACTGCAGAAGAAATAAGAGAACTTGGTTTTGACTTTTTCATCAAGTCAACCAAAAAAGAAGACCTTGCCAAAATATCAGAAATCAACGACAGAACAATAGAACTAATACACTCCCTGCCCATTGAAGATAGAACCAAATTAATATTGGTTGATACATACAGCACAATAAATAAACAAACACAAAAAGAACTGCTACTTTGCCATCAATCAACACCACTAAGACTTTCATCGACAGGCGAGGCTTGGCTCATTCTCTGCGTTGAATCTATAGCAAGTGCCGGCACAAAGCAGGAAATTATTGCATACACCGAAAATCCAAACAAAATATGGAAATATGATGAAAACGACAAGCAGTGGCTATCACTGGAATGGCTAAAACTGAAAGACGTTGAAAAAGACATTCTAAGATTAAGTGCAATGGGATTAAGTATGAAGGAGATTGCAACTGAACTTGGCTGCTCATACGATACAATCAAATTTTATAGAAAAGAATTACTTAAAAAATTCGGAGCAAAAAATATTATAGAGGCTTATAACACCGCCTTAATATACCGAATGATTTAGTAGTAAACCTCTTATTACTAACGATAGACCCAAAAATAAAGCATAAATTTAATATCATAATAGTAACACATCACACAAGAAAAGGCCATATCTCAAAAGATACAGCCTTTTCTTTTATAATGCAAACACTTATTTTACAACTGGTTTTCCATCTGCTTTCCATTGCTTAATACCGCCTTTCAAATCATAGACCTTAAAGCCTTCGGACTGCATTTTCTCAGCAGCAGCATTGCTTCTTCTGCCACTACGGCAGTAGATATAATAGGTCTTTGCTGTATCAAGTTTGGTAACACCTTCCTTGAAAGCCTTCTCATCAAGCCAATCAAGATTAACAGCCCCTTCTATATGGCCTTCTGCGAACTCTGACGGCTGGCGAACATCAAGGATAACCGTCATAGAATCGGTTTTTGCACCCTCAAAAAATGCCTTTGAATCCAAAACTCTAACATTGCTCTGACTGCAAGACGACCCAAAAATCAAAAAAGAAAATAAAAAAATATATAGATATCTCATACCAAAATTTATTTATACTTTAAAACATATATCTTCTGCCACGAATTAAACTGCGTAACGCTTTTCAGATATGGGCAATTAAGCAATGCCTGCATATCATTATCGGCAAAAACGACAGCCTCCCTGTTGGCATTATAATCTGATATTTGATTAATATCACTAATAACCTGCACTTTCTGCCCAACGTGCAAATGAGGTATCAATAGCGACAAAGTATTTCTGTCACCATCATAGGTCGCATAAAGATATACCACCCTATCATTAGGGAAGTCGGCAAAATCATCCATTAGGAATTTCACCCTCCCGGCAAACAATGTTTGGGAAAGAGCAATTACCGCAACCGCCACAACAATTTTCCACGACCTCAACACCTTTACAACGCAATAAGCAACCGGCACCAGCATCATCGGGATATATGCTGAAACATATCGCGACAGTTTCCATGTTGACAAAATCATTACAACACCGAAGCAGATATAGGCTATTACAAAAATCCAGACATTATCAATTCTCGGCAATCTACGCTTTTTTGCAACGAAATAAATAGCAGAACCTGTCAGAACCGCAAGCATAAGATAGCCAAAGACATCAAAGACAAGCAACTTTACCGCTGCCCCGCCGCTATAATATATATTCGAAAAAAAGTTCTCTCCAGAAAGTTTTGTAGTTACCTCCCCTGTTCTTGCATCTCCAAAGAAATTGAAGAAACCATGATAGAATAGCCAGCATAGCAAAACCGATAACGCCGCTACAACAGGGAAAAATGCAAGTTGCAAATACTGTTTAGAAATAACCAAATTGTAAACACAAAACAGGCTGACAGCAATAACAAAAAAGGCGTTGAAATAGCCGACCGAAACAAGCAAAGCCGAAGTAACTGAAAATGCCAAAACAGGCATAAATTTCAAAATAGGCTTATTCTCCTTTACCTTTCCATAAACCCATACAGCAACCAAAGCAAAGGCTACAAGAAACATCTCCGCTGCCTGATATTCCCTAATTAGCAAAGTAATTGAAACTGAAACAGGGTTAATATATGCAACCAAAAGGATAAACGGAATCCACCTGCAATTTGGAAAAATTCTGAAAAGCAGCAAGGCCATCAGCACAAACGACACGGCGAAAAGAAGCAAGTTCAAACCGCAGGCACGCCAAACAGCATCGGAAAGCATAGTTGAGTTCTGCCCTATCAAAGCCGTTCTCAAAAGCATATAGTATAGCGACGCATGCGACGGGTCGCGGTTATCAGTCCAAAGTGACTTTATATCACTGCAATAACCTTTCCAACCGCCACAATCGTCAACAAAAAGTATCTTCCTTAAATTTTCGGATTCGTACGTACCCTCTTGATAAGCATTCTCGCCCCAACCAACGGCATTATAAGCAAGCGTAAAGGAAGTGTGTTCATCGCCATCAAGACCCTTTTTCTCGCCAATGAAGTGAACCCTCACTGAAAGACAGAGTATGAAGACGACAAACAACCAAACTATTTCCTTCCTTCGCTGCATAATAAATCAATTATTTTTTACTGTCAATTTCCTTTAGTAATTCGTTAACAGCGGCACGCAACTGAGCATCCTCGCCCTTAACAACTTCTTCCGGAGAATTCAACACATAGATATCCGGCTCCAATTGACTGTTCTCAAGATAATTACCTTCAGCAGTCTTGTAACCAATAACAGGGATACCGAATATCAGCGAATTATCTTGCAAAGTCTCCCATGAAACGCTTGTCATCGTTCCCGGAACAGGAGCACCAACTAACTTCCCAAGACCTTTATATTTATAAACCCAAGGCGTTCCGTGAGCATTAGAATAGTTTGCCTCACATTGAACCATGATAGACGGTTTATTCCAACGGCGACTCGGCATATCGCAAGTTTCTCTGCCCTTAAACTCTTGAGTCAGGTATTTCTCACCACTGAAAAGCACCTCAATGTCCTCGTGCAAACGTCCACCGCCATTGAAACGAGTGTCGATAACTATACCCTCGCACTTGTTATACTTACCAAGAATGTCAGCATAGATAGTACGGAAACTTTCATCATTCATCGTCTCAATATGAACGTAGCCAAGTCTGCCGTTTGACCATTTCTTAACATCTTCAGCACGACCCTTAACCCAACGATTATAAAGCAAACTGCCAAATGCACCGTTACTGATAGGCTTAACAACCTCATCCCAACGAGAACCGTCAGCAGCATTATAGAAAGAAACAAGTGTCTTTTGTCCACGCAAATTATTCATCAATCTGAAGAAATCTGTCATTGTTGAAATCTCCTGACCGTTGATTTTTTCAATAATATCACCAGCCTTAACCTTTGTTGTTGACCTGTCGAAAGGTCCCTTTTCAATAATTTCAGAAACTTTCAAGCCCTTTCCTGAATAAGACCAATCATACAGCAAACCAAGATTTGCAGTAGCGTCACCACCAGCAGTACTTCTATATCTGCCACCTGTATGGGAAACATTCAACTCGCCAAGCAATTCACTGAGCAACTCAGCAAAATCCTCGTTATTGTTAATGTGCGGCAAGAACTTACGATAAGCCGCCGTCATCTCCTTCCAGTTAACGCCATGCATATCTGCTCGGTAGAACAAACGCTCTTCTTGTCGGCAAACATGATTATACATATATTCCCTTTCTTTTGTAAGGTCAACTTCCATTTTTGC
Organism: uncultured Prevotellaceae bacterium; assembly: GCA_900541935.1. Lineage (GTDB taxonomy): Bacteria > Bacteroidota > Bacteroidia > Bacteroidales > Muribaculaceae > Limisoma. The sequence continues at coordinate 49,681 of UQLZ01000010.1, forward strand.
TCGGAATGAGACTTTTTCAAGTTTTTCGCCAACAACTCCCATTTTCTGAATTGAACTGCCACTAACGATGAAAAGGTTATCACCCTTATCATCAAGCATCATAAATGCTGGAGATGAACCCAATTTTTTTGCCAACTTATTATCACGCTCACGCAAATCAATCTTCCATAAATCAAAGCCTTCTCCAGTTGATGACAAATAAAGCAAATTTTCTCCATCTTTGTCAACAACAGCATCCGAAATGAGAGAAGAGTAACCAGTCACTCTAACAATACGGTCTTGAATATCTTCTAACTCAACAGTGATGTCTTTATTTGCACTTTCTTCATCACTGCCGTCTTTATTATCCTTTTTGTCTTTCTTGTCAGACTTTTTCTCTTCGTCCTTTTTTGCTTTAGCCTGCTCTTTCTCCAATTCTTTCAGAAGTTCATAATCTTCCTTATTCAAACGGTATTTGTCATAAGCATCCTTATTAACAAAAGCAAACATAATATCATTCAAAGAGCCCCATGAAGCATGGCTTCTCATACCATAGCGGTCTGTTACAAACATAATAGCATTTCCACCGAGAACCCACTTGGGATCAGCATTGAAATATCCACTATTAGTAATATTAACCGGTTTTTGAGAACCATCAGCCTTTACAATTGCAACATCACTATAAGGGGCATGACCGTTACCGATAATCTCAAGCGCAAACCATTTTCCGTCTGGCGACCAACTGTAATTGAAATTGTCATAATACCACATCGAACCATCTGTCACTTGGGTGATTTTCTTACTTTCCAAATCCATCACCATTAGTTTCATTTCGTTTTCGATAAAAGCCAATTTCTTTCCATCAGGCGACAATTGCGGATTAGTACGGTCTTTACCGTCATTCGGAGTCAATCGCTCCTCATCGATAATAGTAGCATTTGGAAAATTCAAATCATCTGCTCGGTTAATCTTTGCTCTGTAAATTCCCCAAGAACCGTTTCTTTCAGCGGCATATACCAAAGATCTATTATCCTTGCCAAAATCAACTCCTGCCTCACATGTTTCTGTTGTTGTAATACGCTTTGTTGTTGCATAATCAACAGAAGTAACAAATACCTCACCACGGATTACAAATGCAACCTGTTTTCCGTCAGGTGAAACTGCAGCAGAACTTATACCACTTGAAAGATTTAATGTTGTACTAAAGTTTTCTTCATCATTAACGATATTTACGCGAACCTTCACAGGTTTCGCTCCTACCTTTTGCGTATAAATTTCGCCATCGTATGTGTAGCACAGCAAATCATTATTACTGATTGAAAGGAAGCGAACCGGGTGCTTCTTGAAATCAGTAACTGCCTTCAAATCCTTAGGATTGGCAAGACTTGCCTGATAAACATTCATTGATTGCCCATTACGCTCGCTGAGAAAAAAGAAACTCTTTTCATCAGAAGAATAAACAGGATTTCTATCTTCTCCACCGATATTTGTCAAATTTGTATGTTTCTTTGTTATGCAGTCATACTCCCAAATATCTCTTGTAACAGAAGACGTATGGTGCTTTCTCCACTGGTTTTCAAAGCCTTTAGCATCTTGATAAACAAACTTCTTACCGTCCTTTGTCAAAGAAACGAGTTCAGCCGGAGTAGCCAATAACTGCTTAATATTTCCATCTGCAATATTAATGCTATAAAGTTCGCTCAACACTCCTTCAGGAGCCAATACGCTTTCAGCAGGATCAAAGAGAGCAGCAGAGAAAAGAACCGCCTTATCGTCGGCAGTAAACGCACTCGGCATTTCGTTTGCTGAATTGAAAGTAAGACGCTTTGCGGCGCCACCATTTGACAGCATCACAAAAACATCATAATTGCCATAGCGATTACTTGCAAAAGCAATCTGCTTACCGTCGTTAGACCAAACTGGAGCAGTTTCAATACTCTCATTACTTGTCAACCTGACGGCATCTCCACCAGCAGAGTTAACCTTATACAAATCTCCCTTATATGCAAAAGCGATTTCCTTGCCATCAGGAGATATCGACGCATACCGCATCCATAGCGGTGTTACAGCCGCAGCATTCAACGCTGCCACGCCTGCAAATAGTGATATAAGTAATTTCTTCATATTATAAATTTTTTAATTTCTAAATCAAAGTCTATTTTTCAGTCTTAACGATTTTCAGTTTCTCCCATATAAAGTTTGGAATAAGTCTCCAAAAGGCAACAAGCAAACGGTATTTCCAGTCAATGGTTATCACCCTCTTCTTATGCTCAACCGCTTTAACAATTTTATCTGCAACAAATTCAGGCCTCATCATCATCGGGAAATGCCCGGATTTCAGCAAATCAGTATCAACAAATCCAGGGCGGATATCAGTAAAAGTAACCTTTGCTCCAACCATTGATGACAATTGGGCAAGGCACTGGATATACGTGTTTTGAAAACGCTTTGTAGCAGAATATGCAGGAGCAACGCCAAGTCCCTTTGTTCCGGCAATAGAACTGATTGCAGCAATATGGCCGCCTCCTTTCTCTTTAAAATAATTAAAAGCCGTATCAATCATTCGTGTAAAGCCAACCACATTAGTATTGGTGATTGCAACCTCTGCCGACATTTCCAAACCAACATTCTGACAACCGATTCCAGAGCAAAGAATAATAGTATCTACGCCACCCATACGCTCGGCAAGCCCCAACATATTCGCAGAAGCGTCCTCTTTAGTCACATCAATAACAGCGGTTTCAATAACGCCACCACGCTCCGCCTTGAAATTTTCAAGTCTTTCACAACGCCGCCCGGCAATACCGATAGAATATCCTTTTTTATTCAATATATCCGCAACATTCCATCCAATTCCAGAAGTCGCACCAATGATTATAACCTTTTCCATTTGATTTCTTTACGAAATACAAAAATAGTGAAAGGCGAGTGCAGAGACAAGCAAAAACGCAGTTTTTTAGTTTGGCTATGCCGAACCTAATCCTATCTTATCGAATAATAGATAAAAAATGAAATATCTACCAAAACAACACAAAATTGCAAGGGACTTTCCACCGGCTACTTTTGGGCTAGTCTTGGTTCAGCAAAAGCCGTTCAGAATATATTTCGTTACCAATAAAACAGACAATGCTGTAAACTCCACTAACAAGGTTAGTTGTTGGACATTTGAACTGCATGCTGCCATTAAAGCAATCAATGCTCTTTATCCAAAGAAGTTGACCTGCTGAAGAATACAAACAGCATTTGCCATTTCTTGTTTTCTCACTTGAAGTTATTTTGATTACTATATCTCCATCTGCCACGGCTATATCCAATCCTTGTGACACTTTATTTTGAATCGGAAATTTTGATTTTGCGCTACTACCTTTTATCAACGAACTCTTTGAATTGTTTATACGCACAGGCATCTCATATCCAATGACATTGTTTTCTCTGTAATATTCATTGATAGAATCATTCTGTATTTCTTTTTCTTGTCTGTAAGTTGGAAAGTAATATGCTGCTACTATTGAATCAGTTGGCGTTCCGTGAACGAAAATGCGATATTTGCACATTTCGATAATAGGATATCTATATCCTCTGGCATACCACTGCCATTTTTCGATTGAGTGAGTGATACTGTCATTTTTAAGCCAATGGCTTATGGAGTCGTTGCTTAATAGTAAAGAGTCTTTTGTTGAATAGAATGATTCGTCGAATGAATTGCTTATTTGTGTTGTCCCTGAGCGATGACGTAGAACTTGCAAAACATTTTTTAGCGTATCGCAATCTGGTGTAATAAGAGAGCCTACTGTTCTGGCATTTGATGATGAAAAACCCGCATTCTTTATATATTCGCCATAGCCAACATTTCCTTCTCCCCAGAATGAATCTGCTTGACTTTGACCGCATAATAGAGGGTAAAATCTTGTTTCAGGTATTATGTAAAGTATGTCGAGGCCACTTTTATAATGCCTGATAAGATCAAGTTTGTTTTTAGTGTATTTATACAAGCGGTTTTCAAAAGAGGCAGTCTTAATATATAGAGAATCGCGAGTCTGGTTTATGAAAGTCTCTTTATCTTCTAATTTCTCAGCCTTGGAAAAATCCCAAATATCCTTTGTTTCAGTAAACTCTTTAATGAAAGGAATTTTATAGCGGGTAATAATATCTCTATCTCGCATTCCATTCGCTTCCCAACTAATCCCATTTACTTGGTCAATTCCTAATGCAACATTAAAGAATTGAAGCAATACAGTTAATGTAATAAGTGCTTGTTTCATTTTAAAATCCCCTATAATTATAGTTATACTTCTTTATAAAATATCCGTTATTATCCTTAATTCCACTTAATCTGCCAAACTCGTCTATAAGATATGAGTTGGTTATACCTCTTGCGTCAGTAGCAGATGCCATACCAAGTAGCCAATGGTAGGTATAAGTGGATATTTCCTTGCCTTTAAAGGCTGCCCGCAAAGAATTAAACATATTTGGTAAACTTTTATCTACAATATAATAATTTTCATTATACCCGCACTTGATGGCTTCCTTGAGTAAATTATTATATTCAATGCCAATGGCTTCCACTATTGGGTGCTTTCCTTGATAGCCCCACAGATAACTTGCCAATAGGCGTCCGTTGTAGTTTATCTGAACGATGTTTCCGTTTTTGTCATAGATGTAACTATATGTTTCCTTGTCAATTGGCGGATATGTGGCGTTATCAAGAATGCTTTCTGGCATTTTGAAGTTTGATGAAAAATTAATACCGATGCAACCGGTAAATGTTTTTGCTAATTTATTATTGTCACCATAAGTGTATTTTTTTGCAGAAGCAACAACATCATTTATAACTGTTATTTCCAGTTCTTTCAAATCAATTGGAATATTTCCGATTTTATGATAAGTGTAATAAGTCGTAACGCTTTGCCCGCGGCTGTTTTTATAACTAATAGACTTGACAAATGAGTTCCAAGGTTTAGAACTGTACTTGTCTGAGTAATATGTGTATGATAATTTTTTTTCAGTTTCTACATAGGAGAGCAAATCTCTCTGCCATATTTTGTCGGAAGTTTTTTGCTTGTTATATTCAATTAGACCAAATTTGTTTATAGCATAGTCTTTGTTATATAGCTCTCCTCTTCCATTTGAAACTTCTATTAAAGAGTAGTCACAAATGGTGTGTAATGGTCCTGAAAACACATGTTTTACGGGATTTTCTATAAAGTTATATGTGTACATTTCTTTTTTATAAACTTCTTTTGACATTCCTGTTTCTTCAAATGCTCCCATATATATTTTCTCTTTCAGGAAGCCTCTTTTATAGGCATAACTTGTCAGTGTTATCAGTCCGGCAGGGATATAAGTTGGCATAAGGCAGTCCATTACGTCTGGATACTGTATCTGAGTGTCGTATAAATAACCTATTTCTCCAAGATTCGGATCTGAAAAAGATTCCCAAACTTCGCTATATTCAATGGATTGCTCGCCGTTTGGAGTTGACATAAGTCCATTTGAAGAAATATTAAAAGTAGAGTTAAATTCAACAGGCAATCTTAAATCTGGTCCTTTATAATAGATATATCCATTTTAGTAATAATTTGGTAAAGTGTTTACTGCACCAGACGAATACGTTTTACCATTAACAACAGTCTTATATCTGTAGTTTTTGGTTATGCTTTTTCCGTCCTGCGGATTGGAAGTTATACTTGCTATTCGCACACCACCATATTCTTCTATAACATTGTCTTTGATAACTTTCTTTGTCTGCTTTTCTATATTGATGAATCCGTAATTATTATATTCGGCAGTTGGTTCTGAACCCCAAAGGGCATTTATGTCAATGTCGCTCATTCCATTAAAATTCCGAGGGTTAACCAGCTTGAATTCGTAGGTGGCGTCTTCTGTGGTTATATAGATAGGATGCTTCGAATTTTCTTTATTGATGTCATACTTGCTTTTTAGTTTGCTATTACAGTAAATTTCGAGGCGAGGATATGGTTCAAGGTGGGTTGAAGTATATTCGTATTCATTGGAAAAACCTAATTGAAAAGAACTGCCGGAATGCATCAAAGGTTCCAAATATGTTGATAAATCTATTTTAAACTTATCTCCACTTTTCATGGTTGCAGTTTGAGTTAGGCACTGTTTGATTTGTGTTCCTCTTAACCGCATAGTATCTGTGTGTGTCTCTATTCTTTCATTTGCAGCCAAATAGTGATTGTCAATATATGAATAATCATTTTGTTCCCAGTCTAAAGTCGTATATCCGCCAGTCGGGTAATCAATTCTTTTTAATATGCCTTGTTGTGTATAAGATTTGTTAAGTTCTCTATTGCCTTTTGGATAACCATAATATTCAAGTCCTTCGATTTCTGGGATTATTGCTTTATTGTCTCTCGCTCCATTACAGTAGCCCCAATGGTCAATGGCAAATTCTTCTGTACATGTTTTAGGTACATACTGAAAGCCAAAAAGTTGCTGTTTCTTTTGTCCACTTGCCTGACTGATTCGTACCATATTGCCAGTAGCGTCCCTTTCAATTTTGTATCGCCATAACTCGGTCGTGTCTGCATCATTTTTATGAACCGAAATTGATAATAACAGTTTATTGCCGGTATCATAGTGAAATTTTACAGTTGCTGATTTGCTTTTTATTGCAATAAGACTTCGTTCATAATACTTGTGCTTTGACTCGGAAAAACTTGATCTGTCTGCCAGATAGCACCAATAGCCACCATTGACGTGCGAGAAATATTGCGAAGGTCCTAATGACTCGTTTCGGAATATTGGCTCAGAATATTCAAAGTCTATTACGTCCCCATAAATGCTCTGCATCCTTGTTATATGCCATGCTGTTGGATATCTCAAATGCTCCTTATTTGTTTCAAATTCTATGCCCTCATTGTAACCTTTCGCCAGTATTGGAGATTCTGTAATTTCAATGCCTTCTGATCCAAAAATATATCTGGTTTGGTCCTTATCAACTAAAACTTGTCCATAATGTTGCCAACGGTCACTTTCGAATTCAATTGGAGACGAGGTGCTCATTACCAATTTCCTATTTTCTGTAAACATATATGTTCCACCCATTCCTTGACCGTAAAATTTATATATGTCGTTCGCATAGTCAACATAACCAGCTTCATAGTCAAGGCTCTCTGATAAAGATGCAACATAATCTCCGTTAGGCACCGTCGGGTTATAAGGATATTTGCAATTTAATATTCTGTCTCTTAAATCTTTGTCTTTTTGGGATAAATTGAATATTCCCCTCATCCATCTGATGCTTGACGGGTTATGATTGCATTCATCTGGTAAGCCATATACTGTGCGCGACAGGGTCATTCCTACAGAAAGAGACCAACCCTTGCTGATAATTCCGGGGAGTTCGTTCTGTTTCAATCCTCCTCCTTTATAGTTGATGCTGATTGGAACTTTTAGAGAACCTTCAGTCAATGTGTAGATAGGAATGTCAATCACAGGCTGACCGGTATAATGAGAAACAGGTATGTCAATATACTTCATTAAAGATGCTACCTCTGGAGACGGTGGTATTATAGAGTATTTTCTGGTAGCATAATCTCCGAAATGGTCTTCTGCTTTTGCAGCAAAAGCAAGAAAAACCATTACTGTTATTTGAATTAACCTCGTTTTCATACTATATCGGTTCTTAAGATTTTATATTTTGTAAAATGGTATATCAACGCGGCATAATTGTAATCCGTCTAATAGCGTTATCGGAATACTTTTTTACAGGTATTCTTTCTGTTTTATATGGCTTTCCTTTAATCCATTGCTCCTTAACAGAATCCGGCTGGTTACTTAAATATTCTCTTTTATAAGCGTATTGCATATGTCTGTAAAGTTGGAATTTGTATATTCCCTCAATTTTGTCAAAAAAAGCAGCTTCTTCGAAAAAATCATCGTCCTGTATTCCCCTCCTCATAGGTGCATCATATACTGTTCCCTCTGCATATTGCAAAGCCAAATATTTTTTATAGTATAACCATAAATAAATTGCCCCATTTTCATTACTACCGTTCACCCCATTAACCTCATATATAGAAGGCGGGTAGATTTTAAATTTTTCCTTAATAGACTCTCTTATACCAATTAATGCTGTTACATTACATTTGACTGTATCGGCAGGTGCATCTTCAAAATCTTCCAGTTTAGAATAGTTATTGGATACGTATAGTATTGCAAAGCATTTCAAAGAGTCTGCATTGTAATTTAGCCATTCCACGCTGACATCAATCTGATCTTTAGTAGGAAGAGGAGATGGAACATATTTTTCCTTTTTAGTATTATACCGCAGTGCGTATCGCATAAAGGCTCTGTCAGGGTCATAATACGCATACGGATGATAAACTTTTGTTTTGCATTTGCCAAATTCTGTCGTGTCAGAAAACAGTCGAAAGTATTCAACATTTTCTTTAAACGACTCACTGATATCATGTGCATCTTTAAGTTTCTGCTGACTTGGTACTTTAACAACTTTCTGACACAATGCAGAGAAGACTGTAAATAATGCAATAATGGCTAAAATTGTAAATTTGCTTTTATTCATAATAGATATTTAATATATACACTGATTATTATAGAAAACATTAATAACTATAAGTCTATATAAACGGCTATTCTTACCGCTACCTATTTGGATTGGTTATTCGACCTTTAGGGTTAGTAAGGTCTATCGTTCGAGATAAAGCAACTTCGTATTTCCCATTTTTCTCATATGCATAAATTTGAAATCCAAAAACCATGCTGTCTGTTCCTTGAAAGACTAAACCATCATCCTTTATGAATTTCATTTTTATTTTAACATTACCTTTATTTTTGAATATGTAGTCGAACAATTTTACCTCCGCCTCTTTTCCGGACATGCAGACTACAAGAAACGCTTTTTGGTCATTGCCATAAGTATATGTATATATGCCTTTTACATTCTCTGCGAGCATAGGGTGTACCAAATAGTACCCATAATATGTTGCTGTAAGGAGTACTATCCCATTTTCCTTTTCTTTAATATCGCACATATAAAATGCATATTTGTCACCTCTCGTAAATTTATTACTTTGTAACTCGTTGGTTGAATTAATTTTGCAAAACATTTATAATGAAAAAGTTGCACATAT
>UQLZ01000011.1 GCA_900541935.1 uncultured Prevotellaceae bacterium
GGAATAAAAAATCAAGTAAACTTGTTTTTTTCTCCACTCGGTTTGTATTATCTTTGCAATAAATTAAATAAAAAAATTATGTTGAAAACAGTTTTATCAATATCCGGGAAACCAGGATTGTTTAAATTAATAAATCAAGGAAAGAATATGCTAATCGTTGAGTCTCTTTTGACTCACAAGAGGGTTCCTGCATACGCTCGAGATAAAGTCGTTTCTCTTGGTGATATCGCAATCTATACAACAGAAGAGGAAGTGCCTTTAGCAAACGTATTTAAAACTATTTACGATAAGGAGGGTAAAGCACTTGATGCATCACTATATAAAACTGAGGAACAGTTGAGAGCATTTTTTGCAGAAGTTCTTCCTAATTATGATGAAGATAGAGTTTATGCAACAGATATCAAGCGTGTTATTAGTTGGTATAATATTCTTGTTAATGCAGGCATTACAGACTTCGTTCCTGAAGAAAAAGAAGAACCGCAAAGCGAAATAGAAGATAAATAATATTATTCAAATAAACGGAGGTTGTGTCGAATTACTTAATTTCGATACAACCTTTTTTACATGTATAAGCCTACATTGTTATGAAACTGTTATCTTTTTTTAAATATAGTTTGTATGTGATTTTGCTGTCAGTGGCTTTTGTGAGTTGTAAAACTGCAAAGGTTTATGACCCTGTTTATGATGTGAATTTTGATCAGAAGCAGAAAAAAATAGAAGAGTTAGTTCAAAAAGAGCAAAATAATTACAAAATGGAGGAAAAAGAACTTTCAAGAAAATTAGGCATCGAAATTGGGAAGGACGATAATTTGGCTTTATATGAAGAAGTGTCCAATTGGTTAGGTGTTCCTTACCGTTATGGTGGGAATAGTAAGAATGGTGTGGATTGTTCAGGATTGGTTTGTCAAATCTATTTGACTGTTTATGATAAAAAATTACATAGAAGTTCAGTTAATATCTATGATAAGAATTGTCGAAAAATAAAGAAAAGTCAGTTGGAAACAGGTGATTTGGTGTTTTTTGCTACGGGTAAGAGTCGAAATAAAGTAAATCACGTAGGAATATATTTGAAAGACCGTAAATTTGTGCATTCGTCATCGAGCAGGGGAGTCGTTATAAGCGATATAGATGAAAAGTATTTTGTTAGGACTTACGTAGGCTGTGGCAGGGTAGAGTAATTAGTCACCCCTTAAAAACATTCTTATTTACCTATTATCAACAGATAAAGATATTTTTAATGGACGACTATTTGGTTTAATATTACCATTGTATGGTTAAAAAACTATAAGATTCAAGTCCATTGAGACCAAAAGGATATAGAATAGAGGAAAAATCAGTACATTTGCAATGTGTTTTTCATGGTATTAGATTTAAGGTTAATTAAGATTGATTGTCGGGAGACAATCAATTTTTTTTGATATAATCACGCTAAACAAAATACAATGAATTTTTTTGATAATATCGTATGAAGTATTACCTTTGCAAAGTCATTTCGAACTAACGGACTTTTTCGATGATATATAACGAAACAAATATAAACTTGTTTTTGCGACAGAAAGGGTCGTTTGGTTTATTGTCGATTTTTGTGAAAAATATATTGCCGGTCACATTTTGCGTGATTGGCATTTTTATTTCAGATATTTATTTAAAAAATATATGAAGAACGAGAGTCTTGTTTCCATTTCAGATTTCACAAAGGAGGAAATCTTGGAGTTGTTGGAGGATATGAAGTATTTTGAGAAGAATCCTAATAGGCGTCTTCTTGAGGGAAAAGTTGCAGCAACTTTATTTTTTGAGCCTTCTACGAGGACACGCCTTAGTTTTGAAACTGCAGTAAATCGATTGGGTGGCAGAGTAATAGGCTTTTCAGATGCTAGTACAACAAGTTCCTCCAAAGGGGAAACACTGAAGGATACTATTATGATGGTAAACAATTATGCTGATTTGATTATTATGCGGCATTATCTTGAAGGTGCAGCTAAATATGCTTCAGAGGTTTCAAGAGTTCCTATTATTAATGCAGGTGATGGGGCAAATCAGCATCCTTCTCAAACGATGCTTGATTTATACTCTATTTATAAGACTCAAGGAACGCTTGAAAATCTTACTATAACTATGGTCGGAGATTTGAAGTATGGAAGAACAGTTCACTCTTTGATTATGGCGATGAGATATTTTAAGCCTACTTTTAATTTCGTAGCCTGCACTGAATTACAAATGCCACAAGAATATAAGGATTTCTGTACTGAAAATGGCATTATGTATAGTGAGACAACTGATTTTTCAGAGGATGTTATAAATAAGAGTGATATTATTTATATGACGCGCGTTCAGAGGGAACGGTTTACAGATCTGTTGGAATATGAGAAGGTGAAGAATTTATATAATTTGCATAATTCCATGCTTGATCGCAGTAAGGATAATCTTCGGGTATTGCATCCGCTTCCAAGAGTGAATGAAATTTCACAAGACGTAGATGATAATCCTAAGGCTTATTATTTTCAACAGGCACAAAACGGACTCTATGCTCGTCAAGCAATTATTTGTAAAGTTTTGGGAATTAAAGTGGAAAAGGAGGATTAATATGGAAAAAGAAAAAGAACTTGCAGTTGCTGCTCTAAAAAATGGAACAGTAATAGACCATATCCCTGCTGATTCGCTTTTCCAAGTTGTTAAACTTCTTGGAGTAGAGAACTTGGAAAGTAGTGTAACAATCGGATATAATTTAGATAGCAAGAAATTAGGAAAGAAAGGTATTATAAAGATTGCAGATGTTTTCTACCCGGAAGAGACGGTTAATAGACTTGCTATAATTGCGCCAAACGCTAATGTAAACGAAATTCATAATTATCAGGTAGTCAAAAAATTTACAGTGACTCTTCCTGATGAAATTGTTGGCATAGTAAAATGTAATAATCCAAAGTGTATAACAAATAATGAACCTATGAAGACAAAGTTTCATGTCGTTGATAGAAAGAATGGAATTATATGTTGTCACTATTGCGAGAGAACAGTAAATAAAAAGGAAGTTGAGTTGAAATGAAAGAAGTTTGGAAGCCAGGCACAATGATTTATCCACTTCCGGCGGCACTGATCGGGTGTGGTTCTTCTCCAGAAGACTATAATATTTTTACAGTATCTTGGGTTGGTACAATATGTACAGACCCGGCAATGTGCTATATTTCTGTACGTCCAAGTCGTCATAGCTATGAGATTATAAAAAAGAATATGGAGTTTACTATAAATCTTACGACTGAAGAGATGGCTGAAGCAACAGATTGGTGTGGAGTCCGTTCAGGTAAGGATTATAATAAATTTGAAGAAACAGGTTTAACTCCTTTAAAGGGAAATATGGTTGCGGCTCCTATAATTGAGCAGTCCCCATTAGCGATAGAATGCAGAGTAAAGGAGATTGTAAGACTTGGAACGCATGATATGTTTATAGCAGATGTGCTTTGTGTTGATGCTGAGAAAAAACTTATTAACTCAGAAACTAATGCTTTTGAATTAGAAAAAGCAGGAATACTTGCGTATTCTCATGGAACATACTTTAAATTGGGAGAACCAATTGGAAGGTTTGGTTGGTCAGTAAAGAAAAAATAAATTTATATAATATGAATAGAGATAACATTGTTTTTGACATTATTGAGCGTGAACATCAACGCCAAAAAAAAGGTATTGAGTTAATTGCATCTGAAAACTTCGTTAGTGATCAAGTTATGCAGGCAATGGGGTCATGCTTGACAAATAAGTATGCTGAAGGATATCCAGGTCATAGATACTATGGTGGTTGTCAGGTTGTTGACGAAATGGAATCGTTGGCAATAGATAGAATCAAGCAAATCTTTGGTGCTGAATATGCTAACGTTCAGCCACACTCTGGTGCACAGGCAAATATGGCTGTATTCATGGCTTGCATGAATCCCGGAGATAAGTTCTTAGGGTTGAATCTTTCACACGGTGGTCACCTTAGTCACGGTTCTCCTGTAAACTTTTCTGGTCTGATGTTCCAGGCCTTGGAATATGGAGTTAAGGAAGATACAGGCTATGTTGATTATGATATGATGGAGGAAGTTGCTCTTAGAGAACGTCCAAAAATGATTATTGGAGGAGCAAGTGCATATACTCGTGAGTGGGATTATGCGAGAATGCGTAAGATTGCTGATGAGATTGGTGCGATTCTTATGATCGATATGGCACACCCAGCAGGCCTTATTGCAGCTGGTCTGCTTGACAATCCATTGAAATATGCTCATATCGTTACTTCAACAACGCACAAGACTCTTAGAGGCCCACGTGGTGGTATTATTCTCCTTGGCAAGGATTTTGAAAACCCATGGGGTAAAAAAACACCAAAGGGAGTTGTTAAGAATATGTCTGCTTTGCTTGATTCTGCAGTATTCCCAGGTGTCCAGGGCGGACCTTTGGAACATGTTATTGCTGCTAAGGCTGTTGCTTTTGGTGAAATATTGGATCCTTCTTATAAAGAATACGCTAAGCAAGTTCAAAAGAACGCAAAGGTAATGGCGGAAGCTTTGGTAAACAAAGGGTATAAAATTGTTTCTGGCGGTACCGATAACCACTGTATTCTTGTTGACTTACGCACAAGATTCCCAGAATTGACAGGTAAGGTTGCTGAAAAGGCTTTGGTTGATGCTGACATTACTGCAAACAAGAATATGGTTCCGTTTGATAGCCGCTCTCCATTCCAGACTTCAGGTATCAGACTTGGTACTCCTGCTATTACAACTCGTGGTGCTAAGGAAGACTTGATGGTTGAGATTGTTGAAATGATTGATACAGTCTTGAGCAACGTTGATAACGAAGCTGTTATTAAGTCTGTTAGAGATAAAGTTAACTCTATAATGACAGAATATCCAATGTTTGCTTACTAATATAAAAGCAAAATAAATCACTCCCCTCCAATGGAAAGTATCTGTTGGAGGGGAGTGGTCTTTTTCTAAACGTTCTATTATTTATGACCAAACATAGTGGGTATTAACTTCTTTGTTATAGTCGTCAACTATTTTTCTTACATTTGGCTTGTCAATTAATTGTAAAGGTTTCCCTGTTACAGTCTCTCGTGTTTCGTTGTCAAATTGATTTCTGAATAATTCCGTATAAACATCGCAGACTTGATAGACAAGTCTCGTGCTCGTATTGGATCTAAGATTCTTCCTGATTTATCTTGAAAATTAAGACCTATGTCAAGGGCATAATATAGGCTGATTTGATAAAGTCAGGTAAAAAATATTACGTTGAAAGTTACAAGGCCGTTTGGTTATATTTGGATTATATCTTGTTAGAAATTGGCTTTTTAGGGTATAACTAAATAATACACTTAAAGTCACAGCCTATTAATTTTAGATAAAATCAGTACCCTCTAACTCATCGTCCATGGTTGAGGAATTGATTTGCGTTGTTTCCGCATAGGCGAACGATTGCGAGAACTGTCTATGCAAAATATTTATGTACAATAATTGCGTAGAATATCCCCTCGGTGTATCCGAAATTGTGTCGTTTGCGGGCTGGAAGTCCAAGGAGTGATATATTTAATAGATTGTATGAATAATATTATAATATGTATAGGTTTTGGCGGATACAGTTTATTGATGTCTGTTTTTATGCTTGTTAAAGTTATTAATAAAAAAATCTTATACTTTTTATATTTAAAAATATTTTTATTATTTTTGTTAGGTTAAAATGCAATTACAATGAAAAAAATATATTTAATAGCCCTATGTTTACCTTTCTTAGAAATTGAGGCTGCGGTTCCAGAAAAAATTCCGTTTATGATTGATGCGGGAGAGTTTGGGACTGTAGAAAAGATTATAGATAATCCAAATCATGGAATGACAACGCTTGAGGCGGATTCTATTTTGGAAATAATGAGCCGAATCCGCAGTGATTTTAGGATTACATATAGTGAAGGGATAAAGGCTATTCTAGATAAATTCCCGTTTGTAACAGAGGCTAATATTAAGGATTGGATTTCAAAAAAATATATTGAAGTAAAGGAAATCGACGGTAAGTGTTATATGTTTCGTAAAACTGTTTCCAATCTTGACCGTTTGGTTCCAGAATTGTCAAAGTTCAGGCGGAATGAACTGATACAAGAGGATTTGAAGAATGAAAAGGTTGCTATAAATGCAATCCATTTAGCAAAAGAAAATGGACTTTCTTCTCCGAAAGCGGTTACATTGAAATATACAGCAAAAGTCAAAGCCGACGCCGTGCCTGCCGGAGAAATGGTGCGGGTATGGTTGCCGTTCCCAATAGAAAATGAAAGACAGTCAGATGTCAAATTGGTATCGTCTTCAGATAAGGTCACATTTTCCAAAGGCAGTCTTCATAATACCGTCTATATGGAAAGAAAGGCAGAGAAAGGCAAGCCTGTTAATTTTGAGATAGTTGTTTCTTATAAAGTTCGGTCGCAGTATTATTCGCCTGAGTTTATAATGAACAATAAAAAGGAATATGACAAGTCGAGCGAATTATATAGGAAATATACTTCTACGGAATATCCGCAAGTTATTCTAACCTCAGAAATGAGAAAACTTGCAAAGCAGATAGTTGGAAGAGAAACGGACCCTCTACGGCAGGCTTCATTGGTTTATGATTGGATTGATGCACATTTCCCGTGGGCTGGAGCAAGAGAGTATAGCACAATACCAAATTTGCCGCAATATGTCTTAGAAAATGGGCATGGAGACTGCGGACAGGTTTCGTTGCTTTATATAACGTTGCTTCGCTCTCTTGGTATTCCGGCACGTTGGGAAAGCGGCTATGCTGTTGAGCCTGATAAGGTTGGCATGCATGATTGGGCAGAAGTCTATTACGAAGGAATAGGCTGGGTGCCTGTGGATATGTCATACGGTTTGATTGAGACTGCAAAGGATAAGAATGTTATAGAGTTCTATAAAACAGGTTTGGATTTTCACCGAATGGCTTCAAATAAGGGAGTTGGAGGAAAATTAAGTCCTGAAAAGAAATTTGTAAGGAGTGAAACCGTTGACTTCCAATTAGGAGAAGTTGAATGGAGTGGCGGCAACTTGTTTTATTATAAAGATTGGACTCCAGATGTTGAATTGATTAGATTTGAATAGACTTATGAAAATTAAAAAAATAGCATTGGCATTGTTTGCTGGATTGGTATCATTTATGTCGGTTAATGCAACAGAGCAGTATGACAGTATTGTGGGTGTTATAAAAAACAAATATATACCAGATTCTCGCGTCGCTTTGTGGACAGTAAAGACGCATAAAGGAAATGACGGAGTCTTGGTTTTAAAAGGGAAAACAGATAATAAAGAGGCAAGAGCGGAATTATTGTCTGAAATGAAAAATAATGGAATAGAATATAAGGATTCTATCCAATTATTGCCAGAGGCAAGTCTTGACACGAAGTGGGGATTGATATCAATATCTGTAGCATGTATGCGAAAGACAGCAGCCAGCAGTTCCGAATTGATTTCGCAAACCATTTTGGGCACTCCTGTAAAAGTACTTGAACGAGGAGGGGATATGTCATTAATCCAAACGCCAGATAACTATTTGGGCTACATAACAAACAACTCGTTGACTTTCATAACAACCAGTGAAATGGAAGCGTGGAAAGCATCAAAGCGACTTGTTGTAACACAGAGGGAAATCAATGTCTATTCAGAGCCAAAGGAGGATGATCTGAAAATTGTGTCCGACTTGTTGTTGGGTAATATTGTTACATATAAGGATGCAAAGAAAAAGTTTTACAAAATAGCGTTGCCAGATGGTCGCGAGGGCTTTGTTAAAAAATCAAATGTGGAATTTCTTGATGAATGGGCAAAGCAAAAATTTAGTGACAAATTGCTTGAGAAAAATGCGTTTAAGATGATGGGTAGACCTTATTTGTGGGGTGGCATGTCGTCAAAAACAATGGATTGCTCAGGATTTGTAAAGACATTATATTTCTCTAATGGCATTATCTTGCAGCGAGATGCTTCACAACAAGCATTGACAGGAGAAAAAATAAACCCAAACAATTGGAAAACTGACGCAAAAAAAGGCGATTTAATTTTCATTGGAACTAAAACCGGTAAAGTAACGCACGTTGCTATGTATCTGGAGAATGGAAAATATATTCACAGTTCCGGTAGGGTGAAAGTTAACAGTATGGATAAAGAAAGTGAAGACTACCATGTTTATAATTACTTGTCAATGTCAAGAATTAATGGTCAGGTCGGAACAAAAGGTATAGTAGCAGTAAAATCACATCCGTGGTATTTCTAATAAAACAATCATTATGGACAGAAGAAAATTTTTGAAAGGTACGGCATTAGGAATAATAGCATTGTCAACACCAATTTCTATATCTTGCTCAGGAGAAGCAACAAAGAAAACAGCAAAGAGTGGCAGATTGAATTTGTCATTCAAACCGTATGAATTGAAATTGCGCCATTCCTTCAATTTGGCAAAGTCAAGCAGAACAACAACGCCAGATGTATTGATACAAATAGAATATGAAGGGATTGTTGGTTACGGCGAAGCGTCAATGCCTCCATATCTTGGTGAGTCAATAAAATCTGTTTGCAATTTTCTTTCTAAAGTTGATTTGTCGCAGTTTAATGACCCGTTCAGACTTGAAGAAATACTTGCGTATGTTGATAGCATTGCTCCCGATAACAGGGCAGCAAAGGCATCTATAGATATCGCCATGCATGATTTGCTTGGCAAGTTGATGGGGCAACCATGGTATAAGATATGGGGATTAAATCCAGATAAGGCTCCAAACACTTCATTTACAATTGGCATAGATACCGCAGAGGTCGTCCGTCAGAAAGTTGATGAGGCGGCTCCGTATAAGGTGCTGAAAGTCAAAATGGGATTGGATAACGATAAAGAACTTGTTGACATTATCCGTTCAAAAACAGACCGTCCAATTTGTGTAGATGCTAATCAGGGTTGGACAAGTAAGGAACAAGCATTGGAAATGTGTCATTGGCTAAGTGAACGCAATTGTTTGTTCGTAGAGCAGCCGCTTCCAAAGGAAATGATAGATGAAACAGCCTGGTTAAGAGAGAGAAGTCCGCTGCCAATTATAGCAGATGAGTTCTTGCAGAGAATGCCAGACGTATTGCGTGCACATCAGGCGTACGATGGCATTAATATAAAGTTAATGAAAAGTACCGGTTTGCATGAAGCGTATAAAATGGCTGTGCTTGCAAGGTCTTTGGGAATGAAGGTAATGCTTGGATGTATGACGGAAACGTCGTGTGCCATTAGTGCCGCGGCTCAACTTGCTCCAATGGCTGACTGGGCTGACCTCGACGGTAATTTGTTAATTTCTAACGACTGCTTTGACGGAATGAAGATAGTTGATGGAAAGATAACATTATTTGACAAGCCAGGTATCGGTTGTTCACTTATAAAATAATTAAATTATGGGCGATGTTAAAAGTCTTTTATTGGAAAGACGCAGTATAAGAAGGTATGAGCGAGAACCTATTTCTGCTGAGGTATTAGAATTTATCTATGATGCCATCCGTAATACGCCAACGAGTTATAACGGCCAACAGTTTTCTGTAATTGATATTGATAATCAGGAACTTAAAGAACAGTTATACGGAATAACTAACCAAAAGCAAATCAAGACCTGTAATCATTTTCTTGTCTTTTGTGCTGATTATAACAAGATTATGCGATTGTCAGAGGCAAAAGGTATAGAGTTTCCTGGCTTCTGTAATACTATGGATGGGATACTTGTTGGAATAGTTGACGCGTCTTTAGCAATGCAGAATGCATTGGTAGCAGCCACTTCTCAAGGATTGGGATGCTGTTGTATAGGTTATGCGAGAACAGCAGACCCATTTAAGATTGCAGAAATCTTGAATTTGCCAAAAGGAGTCTTCGTTGTCTGTGGATTGGCTGTAGGCGTTCCAAGAGAAATGCCAGATTTGAAACCGAAACAGCCAAAGACTGCAGTTATTCATCATAATACATATAAAAACGATAAGGAGTTGATGGCTTCTTTGGTAGATTATGATAAACTTATAACTGAATATAATCAAACAAGAGCAGGCTCAAAAAGCGATAACGACTGGTGTAGCCATATCGTTGACTATTATAAAGAAGCGATGTCGTATAGAATCTTGGAATATCTGCAGATGCAAGGATTTAATCCGGAACGTTGATATTTGTTTACTTGATTAAGAATGACTAATTTTGTATTCGCGAAATTAGGCAGTAATTGGTTTGCTCTAATTTTGTAGTTTATAATAGTAAAATGAAAAAATTAGGACAAGTACTCAAATTGATAATATCACCTCGTGAAACGTGGAGCAGGGTATTGCAAAATACGTCAAGTGTGGAAACAGAAAGAACTCTATATTATCCGCTATTGGCGTTGCTCGCAATATCAGCCGTTGGATTGTTTTGGAAAGAGCAAGAGCCAACAGTTTCGCGAACACTTGTATATGGACTCATTAATTTTATCTCTTATTTTCTGGGATATATTTTTGTGTCATATATAATGAGTTTTGCAATTTCTTTCTTTGCTGACAAAGCATCAAAACCGTCAAGTGGCAAAGTGAGAACATTTGTAATGTATAACATGTCGTTTCTGATACTTATAGATATTGTTCGGAACCTGTTAATGTATGAGTATATCTTCGTTGACTTGTTTTGGCTATATTTATTGGTTATTATTTGGCAAAGTTGTCATACTTTTGATTTAGATAAGGAAAAGTCTGCATATTTTATAGTAGGCTCGTTCTTGTTGATAGTATTTGTTCCAAAATTATTATTTATACTTTTTGAAGGATTCTTGGTTGCATTATGAAGTTACAGAGCATAAATATCAAAAACCGCAGAGCAAAGTTTGATTTCGATATAATTGAAACATTCGTTGCCGGATTGGTTTTGACAGGTACGGAGATTAAATCCATACGACTTGGCAAAGCTGGTTTGACAGATTCGTTCTGTTATGAAAATAACGGAGAACTGTGGATTAAAAATATGTATATTGGGGAGTATTTTTATGGTTCCTATAATAACCATTCATCGAGAAGGGATAGAAAATTGCTTCTTAATAAAAAAGAAATTTTAGAGATAGGAAAAGCCAGTAAAGATACTGGATTCTCAATAGTTCCGCTTCGTGTCTTTATCAATGACAGAGGTTTGGCAAAAATCGAAATAGCCCTTGCGAAGGGTAAAAAGGAATATGATAAGCGTCAGTCTATCAAAGAAAGAGAAGACAAACGTGAGATGGATAGAATGTTCAAATACTAATAAATAGCATATAGTAACAAATTGGGTTCTAACGTAAATTTTTTACGCTGGAACCCAATTTATTACTGTAAATCTAATTTTATGAGTTGTGAAATAGCCTCTTTGTCAGCTGGGAGCCATTCTACGCTTTCCAGTTCGTTCTCGGTTAACCATGTGGCAGCTTTGTGCTCAATTAGTTTTATGGTTCCTGAGGCAATTGAACAAATAAAACAGTGCATTTTCATGTGAAAACTATGATATGCGTATTCAATAGTGCATAACTGTTGAATAATATCGATATTAATGTTTAACTCTTCTTTAATCTCGCGTTTTAGAGCCTCTTCTTTGCTTTCGTTGCATTCAATTTTGCCTCCTGGAAATTCCCAAAGACCTTCAAACTCACCATGTCCGCGCTGGGTTGCTAAATATGATTTGCCATGTTTTATAATCGCAGCAACAACTTCTATCCGTTTCATTTTAAATAGCCTTTAAATATTGTGGCATCGCAGGAGAATGTAACTTCCATGTGATATTCATTGGAAAATCGTCATGTGATGAGATATAGTCAACAAGTCCAAAGCAATGGAAGGGAGAGGTGTTCCCGAAACCGTCATTCTTTTCTTTACGAACGAACAATATGACCTTGCTATTATTTTTTGATTGTTCTGTATATTTGCGGCCTCCATTGTTATAATGAGAATCTGTATTTCGTGACTGCCAGTGGAAAAAGGTGTCATTTATAAGATAATCATTGTATTGCGTTGAGGGTGAGAAATCCTTGTCTGATTTATTGAGGGTAACAAACAATAAAGTAGTATTATATTTTGGAAGATTGAATACTCCAGATGCTGCACCCTGCATCTTCAAGTCTGCAGTTTGTTTACCAACTAATGTGAAAATTTCCTCTCGAGTATAGCAACCATATAGTTCAAGTCCGGGGATGATTTCTTCGCCAATTGGCTTAGTTACTATTTCAAGATGTTCAAGTCTGTATGAAACAATTTCAGAAATTTCTTTCTTAAAGTGAAGGTACTTTGCATTATGGATTAGATTTAATGCTTCATTAATAGAATTAAAACCTGCCTTGCTAATTCTATCTTGGAACAGAGCGTAGTAAAGCATAATCGAATAAGTCATATTCGATTCATTGATTTGGATTTTTTCATTGACGAAATCAATAACAAATTTCAAGAAAGATTTTGTATTATGGTGAAGTAAAGCCGACATTCCTTTAGACAGACGTTTTGTTATTTCATCATCAATGTACGTTATTTTTCCGGCATCGCGTTTTAGTGAAGACAAGCAATTTTTTCCTTGATATAATGTGCGTATATCCAGACCGTTGCTTTCAATAAATTGAGAAATTGTTGGATTGTTTGGAAAGGAGTTGATTTCCCTTATGAGGCGGTTTTTGTTATAGATTGCACTTTGAATATTTTCAAGAATGTATTGACGAGCCTTCTGCTCCATAACAATGCTGCATCCCAAAGGTAAAAGAGTAAAGCCTTCCTTGATTTGTTTCTGTATATTTTTTTCAGGATATAAAGTTAGAGCACGGAATCGACTGGCAAAATCATATTTTTTATTTGCTTGCGCAACGAAGTCAAGAACGGTAAGTTCTGTTTTTCCTGGAGATAAACGCAAACCACGACCTAACTGTTGCAAGAAAATAGTTAAACTTTCTGTGGGACGGAGAAATAGTACCGTGTCAACTTCTGGAATGTCAACACCTTCATTAAAAATATCCACTACGCATAAGTAATGGATTATGCCATTGCGTAAGTCTTTTGCTATTTGGTCACGTTCATTTGTTGGGGTGTCGCTTGTAAGGCTCTTGGCGTTAAAACCATATAAAGCCAATTGTTCTGCCATAAAATCCGCATGGCGTTTATTAACGCAAAAGCATAGCGCACGACAAGTGTATTCTTCTGCAATGTATTTGTGAATTGCGTCAACAATAAGTTTTGCTCTTTCTTTTGCGCACAATTTGTCAGCAAGCCGCTCTATGTTGTATTTTTGACCACTCCATAATTTTTCATCTCTTAGATCTGTGCTGTCAGAAATGCATAGATATTGAAAAGGCGTTAAAAGTCCGGCTTGCAATGCCTGAGGCAATCTTATTTCTGCACTAATGCGATTCCCAAAGTCTGGTCTTAAATCCCTACCATCCATTCGCTCTGGAGTTGCAGTCAGACCTAACAAAATAGCGGGGCTGAAATGGTTGAACAACTTTCTGTAACTGTCCGCTTGGCTATGGTGTGCTTCATCGATGACAATGTAGTCATAGAAGTTTGACTCGAGTTTGCTGAAAAAGTCATCGAAACGAGAGTTGAACATTGATATTGAAACAAACAGGTGCTCGTACTCTGTTGAATCTTGTGGTTTGTAACCACCAACCCATAGAGTGCCGAAATTTGCATCTTGCATAACACTACGGTAGGTATTTAATGATTGTTTCAATATTTCTTCTCTGTGTGCTGTGAAAAGGATGCGACTTCGAGGATGGTTTTGAGCAAAATTTTGATAGTCGAAAGCGGAAATTACAGTTTTTCCTGTACCTGTAGCAGCAACGACAAGATTTCTGAAATTGCCTCTGTCTTCGCGTTCGACATATAATTTGTCCAGTATCTGTTTTTGATGCGGTAAAAGAGAGTATCGCTGATATATAACATCAGTATCTTTTTTTCAAAAAGATTGCGTTTAAGTTCTTTGTTAAACTTTTCAATACCACCTATTTTAAAATCTTCAAAATTTGGACTATTCCAGTACATCTCGAATGTAGCAAGTGCTGTCTTTATTATATGAGGGTTTTCAACATTAGTTACACGAATGTTCCATTCGAGCCCGTCTGTTTGTGCGGATTTGGATAGGTTAGAGGAGCCAATGTAGGCTGTATTCATTCCAGAATTTCTAAGAAAAATATATGATTTAGCATGCAGACGTTCGATATCTGTATTATATGAAATTCGTATTTCTGTATTAGGCAATTCAGCTAATTGCTCAATTGCCTTGGCTTGTGTGGCGCCGCAATATGTTGTAGTAATAATTCTAAGACGAGTGCCTTCTCTACTGCAAAATCTTTTTAAATCTTCCAGAAGGATTCTTATTCCAGAAACTTTAAGAAAAGATACAATAAAGCAGATTTCGTCAGAACTTGCAATTTCTCTTCTTATTTCCTCTCCTAAAGAAATAGAGCTATTACCACCTGTAAACAAGTTGCTTACTCTGAATCCGGAAATAGGACGGACTGTATCGGTTTTGCTCTGTGTCTGTATGATATATTTCTGGTGACTCATAACTTCGTAAAGCAAATCCGTAGAATCTACTATTTGTGTATCATCCATCAAGCCTGCATTGATTAAAATGCGGTTTATGATATTTACTCTGTCTTGTTGGGCTTTAGTATCTTCAAGTTTCTGGCATATAACCTTTGCCAGGTAATCTGCCAATATTTTTGGGGATTCGGCATTATCGACTGGTTGCTTTTTACATACAAGACCAAAGTTTTTAGCTTTGGAAATTTCTTTTTCAACTTGATTGTTTATGATATGTTCGTAGATTCCTTGTTTTAACATGGCTTATTTGAGTTTTATATCATTCGTGATGATATGGTTCGTTATTTATTATTGAAAAAGCGCGGTAAAGTTGTTCTGTAAAGAAGAGCCTTATTAGGTCATGAGGAAATGTCAATTTAGACAAAGATATTTTTTCATTTGCTCTGTCGTAAACATCTTTAGAGAAACCATAAGGACCGCCTATGATGAAAATAAGTCTTTTTTGTACTGTTTGCATTTTCTTTTCAATGTATGCGGAAAATTCTAAAGATTTAAACTCTTTGCCTCTTTCATCAAGCAAAACTACATAGTCGGCTTTTTCTATCTGTGACAAAATGTTTTGACCTTCTGCAATCTTTTGTTGCTCTTGAGTCAGACTTTTTGCGTTTCTTGCATCGGAAATAAACTGGATGTTAAATGGACAATAATGAGAAATTCGCTTAGAATATTCCTCAATACCGGGGTTTATGTAACTGTGCACTGTTTTTCCGACAACAAAAAGGGAGATTTTCATATATTATGTACAATTAAATTTCTAAATTTGCAGTATCATTACAAAATTAGAAAAAAATAATCAAAAAGTATCTATATGAAGACAAAAGAAGAATTAATTGATGACTTGCTGAATCTTGCATTTGCTGAAGATATTGGTGATGGAGACCACACAACATTGTGCTGTATTCCAGAAGAGGAAATGGGTAAGCAACATTTGCTTATTAAAGAAGAAGGTATTATTGCAGGTGTTGATATCGCGTTGAAGGTGTTTAAAAAATTCGACCCAACTTTGAAAGTTGAAGTTTTTATCCATGATGGTGAAAAAGTAAAACCTGGTGATATAGCTTTCGTCGTTGAGGGTAAAGTTCGCTCTTTGTTGCAAACAGAAAGATTGATGCTTAATATTATGCAGAGAATGAGTGGTATTGCAACAATGACAGCAAAATATGCAGCAGAATTGGAAGGATTGAAGACTAAGGTTTTGGATACTCGAAAGACGACTCCAGGCTTGCGAATGCTTGAAAAAGAAGCTGTTAAAATTGGTGGCGGATGCAATCACCGTATCGGCTTGTTTGATATGATTTTGTTAAAGGACAATCACGTTGATTTTGCTGGCGGTATCAAAGCTGCTATTACTAAGGCTAAACAGTATATCAAAGATAATCACAAAGAAGGAATGAAGATTGAAATCGAAGTGAGAAACTTTGAAGAATTGAATGAGGCTATCGAAACAGGAGGAATTGATCGCATTATGCTTGACAATTTCACTCCTGCTGATACCAAAAAAGCCGTTGAAATTATTGCTGGCAGATATGAGACAGAGTCATCTGGTGGCATTACTTTCAAAACGTTGAGAGAATATGGAGAGTGTGGTGTTGACTTTATTTCTGTTGGAGCCTTAACACACTCTGTTAAAGGTTTGGATATGAGTTTTAAAGCCTGCTAATATTCATTGCTGATAAAACATCAGATAAATGGAAGCCTGTAAAATCATTTATGGTTTTATGGGCTTTTCCATTTATGCCTTCAAATTTTAATGTTGTTGCAAGTCCGACAACTGTTGATCCCGCTGCTTTTCCTGCCTGAATGCCAGAAAGGCTATCTTCGAAGACAATGCAATCTTTGGGGTCAATGCCAAGGGCCTTTGCTCCTAATATAAACGGTTCAGGGTTTGGCTTGGAATGGGTAACAACATCTCCAGTTATGACAGCATCGAATAAATCTTTAAAAAATGGATTCTGCTCATATAGGTGGTCAACCTTTCTTTGGGAACTGCTTGTTACCATTGCACACTTTATGCCTGCTTCTTTTAATTCTGTAATGAATCTAATAGCCTCATCAAAAGGAATGTATTTCATTTCCTTTTCAGAATCTTTGATGATTTGTATGATTTTTTCTTGAATATCTTTGTCTTGGTAATATGTTCCTAATATTTTTTCAAGGGTATTTCCTTTGATGATATATGCAAAATTCTCTATCCCTGATGGGTATATTTTATCTATATCGTTCCAAACTTGAGTATATATTGTTTCGCTGTCAACAACAACGCCGTCTAAATCAAATAATGCTCCAATTGTCATAATGCTAAATTTATGGTTGCAAAATTAGTTATTTTGTAAGAAATAAACCAAGTTATATTGTCATTTTGTGGATAATTGATTAACTTTGACTAAAATTAGATTATTTATGTTTGAAGACTATATATTGCGAACCACACCTGATATCGCTGCTGATACTGCCAAATTGACAAGGCTGATTTCGCGACAGGAACGCATTGCCTTAGAAAGGTTTAAAGGCATTAAGATTATTAAGCGGTCTATTGATGCTCGTCAAAAAAACATTGCGGTAAATTTAACGGTAAGGTGCTTTCTTGATGAAGTCCCTAAGTCAATGGCTCTATATGAACCATATCAGTATGGTGACGTTAGCAATGCTTCGTCGGTGGTTGTTGTTGGTGCGGGTCCTGCAGGATTGTTTGCTGCTTTAAGACTTATAGAACTCGGTTTAAGGCCTATTGTTGTTGAAAGAGGAAAGCCTGTTGATGAACGCAAATTTGATTTGGCGCAAATATCAAGAACTGGTAATGTTGATGTGAATTCTAATTACAGTTTTGGAGAAGGAGGAGCAGGCGCTTATTCAGATGGAAAACTTTATACTCGTAGTAAAAAGAGGGGTGAAGTAAACCGTATTTTACATATTTTCAATCAGTTTGGAGCCTCTGATGATATTTTGGTTGATGCCCATCCGCATATTGGTTCAGACAAGTTGCCTAAAATTATCAAAAGTATGCGAGAGCAGATTATCAAGAGTGGAGGAGAAGTGCATTTCTCAACGCTATTTGATAAATTCATATATGAAGATAGCAAGATCGTTGGAATAGGTTGCTCAAATGGAGAGAGGTATAGTGGTCCAGTAATTCTTGCAACTGGACATTCAGCAAGGGATGTTTACAGGTTGTTGGATTCTGAAAAGATTGCAATTGAGGCTAAAGGAATTGCTGTTGGGGTGCGTTTGGAGCATCCTCAGTATTTAATTGATCAAATACAATATCATACAAAGGAAGGAAGAGGAAAATATTTGCCAGCAGCGGAATATTCGTTTGTTACTCAGGTAGATGGAAGAGGAGTGTATTCCTTTTGTATGTGTCCGGGAGGCGTTGTTGTTCCTGCTTCAAGCGGGCCAAATCAATTAGTGGTTAATGGAATGTCACCGTCAAATCGTGGTACTATGTGGTCTAATTCAGGTATGGTAGTTGAAATTTTGCCTGAGGATTTGCCTAAAGAATTTAATAAGTTTGGGAATTTGAAAGTTATGGCATACCAGGAGTGGTTGGAAAAACTTTGCTATGAGCAGGCAGGTTGCACGCTTAATGCGGGCGCTCAGCGGATGCTTGATTTTGTAAAAGGAAAGGCATCAAGTGATTTGCCTCGCTCTTCATATCCGCCTGGAGTCCACCCGTCAAGGCTTGATTTGTGGTTACCGCCGTTTATAGGAAATAGATTGCGGGAAGGTTTTAAAAAGTTTGGAGCTATAAGAAAAGGCTTCTTGACTAATGATGCTATTGTAATTGGTGTAGAGTCAAGAACTTCGTCTCCTGTTAGAGTGCCTCGAAATAAGGAAAGTTTTAATCATATTGAAATAGAAGGGCTTTATCCTTGTGGTGAGGGAGCTGGTTATGCTGGTGGTATTGTTTCGGCTGCGATGGATGGAGAAAAGTGCGCTGAAGCAATATATGCGAGATTTAAAATAGGAAATTAAAAATAGTATAAATGAAAAAAATACTTCTACTGCTTTTATCAATATTACTCCTTGGCTGCGTTACTGAAAAACAGGAAGAAGGAAGTGTTGACTTGAAGCCTGGTGATAAGTTGCCGAAGTTCAGTGTTGTAATGAACGATAATTCGGTAGTGAGTAATGAGACTTTATTAGGTAGGGTAAGTTTGATAGTATTTTTTCATACCGAGTGCCCTGATTGTAGTGACGGCTTCCCAGCTATACAGCAGGTGTTTGAGGAATTTGGTGACAAAGTGACGTTTGTCGCAATAGGAACAGGTGAGGATTCTAAAAAGTTAGAAGGTTATTGGGAGGATAATAATCTGACTATACCTTATTCTGCTCAGTCTGATAGGGGTGTGTTTCATTTGTTTGCTCCAAATACTATACCTCATGTTTTTATAGCAGATAAAAACGGTGAAATAAAATTTGTTCATGCAGATAATCCAGTGGCAACGTATGAACAATTAAAAAAAGAGGTTATTTCTTTGATTATTTAAGGTGATGCAAAAAATTATTAATTAGTTTTCAAATACACCCTAATTGAAGTAAATTTGCAGAGGAAAACTAAAATCTACTCTAATGGAATTAATAGATGGTAAAAAGATTGCTGATGTAGTAAAGCAAGAGATTGCAGAAGAAGTGAAAACTATGCTCCAAAATGGAGAAAAGCAGCCTCATTTGGCAGCCGTGCTTGTTGGCCATGACGGAGGAAGTGAGACCTATGTTGCCCATAAAGTGAAAGCATGTGAGCAATGTGGTTTTAAATCAACAGTTATTCGCTTTGAAGATGATGTTACAGAGGAACAGCTGCTTAAAACAATTGATGAGTTGAACAATAATTCGGATATTGACGGATTTATCGTTCAGCTTCCCTTGCCAAAGCACATTGATGAACAAAAGATTATCGAGGCTATCAATTACAAAAAGGACGTTGACGGTTTTCATCCAATAAATGTAGGTCGTCTTTCAATCGGTTTGCCATGTTTCCTATCCGCAACACCTCAAGGAATCCTTGAATTGCTCAAAAGATATGAAATTCCAACAAAAGGTGCAGAATGCGTAGTTTTAGGGCGAAGCAATATCGTTGGAAAACCAGTTGCGTCTTTGATGATGCAAAAAGCGTTTCCAGGAGATGCAACGGTAACAGTATGTCATAGTCGCACAAAGGATATAAAAGAGCATTGTAAGAAGGCGGATATAATTATAGCAGCACTTGGCTCTCCTGAATTTGTGAAAGAAGATATGGTCAAAGAAGGCGCTGTTATAATCGACGTAGGCACAACAAGAGTTCCAGCAGCTGACACAAAAAGTGGTTTCCGTCTAAAAGGTGATGTTGATTTCAGAAACGTTGCACCAAAATGTTCATACATAACACCTGTTCCTGGTGGCGTTGGACCTATGACAATTGTTTCTTTGATGAAAAATACATTACTTGCAGCACAACACAAAATTTACAAATAAATGACTTTCCTGGCTTGTCTCTTATCGATACTGCAATTTTTTACAGGAAGCAATGATATTTCCATAGTCTTTGCGGGTGATGCAATGCAGCATGACAGGCAGATAGCCGTGGCAAAAAATGGCGCAGGATATGATTATTCGCGCTGCTTTGAATATTTGAAGCCGTACATAAGCTCAGCTGATTATTCGGTAGTCAATTTTGAGTGTACCTTAGGTGGAACTCCATATAAGGGTTACCCATGCTTTAGTGCTCCGGATGAGTATGCTTTGTCGCTTAAAGAAGCCGGATTTGATTTGTTTTTGCATGCAAACAACCACTGTCTTGACAGGAGGGATGCTGGGCTTGTACGAACATTAAACAAACTTGATGAATTCAAAATACCGCATATAGGGACTTATAGGAATACAAAGGAACGCCAGCAGGCCATATCCTACATAGTTGATATAATGGGTTGCAAGGTGGCTTTCTTGAACTATACTTATGGAACAAACGGCATTACTATTCAAAAGGATGTTTGCGTAAATTACATCAACGAGGAGCAAATAAAAACAGATTTGGCCTTTGTCAGGACCAAAAATCCTGACATGATTGCTGTTTGCATACATTGGGGTGAAGAGTATAAACTCCTACAGAATAAGGAGCAGGAAAAACTTGCTAACTTGCTTGTTGATGAAGGTGTTGATATGGTTATTGGAAGTCATCCACACGTTATCCAACCCATGGAGATGCGCTATAGCGAAAAATATAAGAAAAATGTTTTAGTAGTGTACTCTCTTGGAAACCTCATATCAGCAATGCGGACAACGGATACCCGGGGCGGTGCAATGGTACGAGTATCAATAAGTAAAGATAACGGCAAGGCACAACTAAAAGAAGCATCATACAAACTGTTTTTTGTACAGCAACCTAAAATGTCCGGTGACAATTACGTACTGATTCCTTACGGCAGAACCGACTTACTGCGTAAAGATACACAGAACGATTATGATAGATTTATGAAAAATGCTCTTAACATATTTAACAAACATAATAAAAATGTTGAGCAAGACAAATCTATTCCAATTTTAGGTATTGAAATTCCAATGGTGGAATTTTGTGATACCTTATAATTTAAAAAAGTAGAAATTCGAATAAATTTTAAGGAATGAGGCAAGTTAGTTGTCTCATTCCTTTGCTGTAAGAATAAATTTTTGTAACTTTGCAGTCGGAAAAAATGAGCTTGAATATTAGATTAACTATCAGTAGGTAATCAAGATTAATAGGTTCTCTGAAAAAGAAAAATTTATCAATTAATTGATTAACAAATATGAGTAAAGAAAAAAAATTCTTGACTTGTGATGGTAACCAAGCAGCAGCACACATTAGTTATATGTTTTCTGAAGTGGCTGCGATTTATCCTATCACACCGTCGTCAACAATGGCTGAGTATGTAGATGAATGGGCAGCGGCCGGTCGCAAAAACATCTTTGGAGAAAGAGTGCTTGTAGAAGAAATGCAATCAGAAGCAGGAGCTGCAGGTGCAGTACACGGTTCTCTCCAAGCTGGTGCATTGACTACAACATACACAGCATCGCAAGGTTTGCTTTTGATGATTCCGAATATGTATAAGATAGCTGGTGAAAACTTGCCATGCGTTTTCCACGTATCTGCAAGAACACTTGCTTCTCATGCTTTGTGTATCTTCGGTGACCACCAAGACGTCATGTCTGCTCGTCAGACAGGTTTTGCAATGTTGTGCGAGGGCTCAGTTCAAGAAGTAATGGATCTTGCTGGTGTTGCTCACTTGGCATCTTTGAAGGCACGTGTTCCATTTATGAATTTCTTTGATGGCTTTAGAACATCACACGAAATCCAAAAGATAGAAATGCTTGAGGAAGACGATTTGGCTCCGCTTATCGATAAAGAGGCTTTGGCTGAATTCCGCTCTCGTGCATTGACTCCACAGAAGCCTGTTGCTCGTGGTATGGCTGAAAACCCAGATCACTTCTTCCAACACAGAGAGGCTTCTAACTCTTTCTACGATGCAATTCCTGAAATCGTAGAAGGATATATGAATAAGATTTCTGAAATCACTGGCCGCAAATATGGCTTGTTTAATTATTATGGTGACCCTGAGGCGGAAAGAGTGATCATTGCAATGGGTTCTGTAACACAGGCGGCTCAAGAGGCTATTGACCACTTGAGAGCACAAGGGGAAAAAGTTGGTTTGGTTGCAGTTCACTTGTATCGTCCATTCTCTGCTAAGCACTTCTTGGCTGCTGTTCCAGCAACTGCTAAGAGAATTGCAGTTCTTGATAGAACAAAAGAACCGGGTGCAAATGGCGAACCATTGTTCCTTGATGTTAAAGAATGCTTCTATGGCAAAGAAAATGCTCCTCTTATCGTAGGTGGTCGTTATGGACTTGGTTCAAAAGATACAACTCCTGCTCAAATCTTGTCTGTTTATGAGAACCTTGCATTGCCACAGCCAAAGGACCACTTTACTATTGGTATAGTGGATGACGTAACTTTCACTTCACTTCCACAAAAAGAAGAAATTGCTCTTGGCGGTGAAAGCATCTTTGAAGCAAAATTCTACGGTTTGGGTGCAGATGGTACAGTAGGTGCTAACAAGAACTCTGTTAAAATTATTGGAGACAACACTAACAAATATTGCCAGGCGTACTTCGCATACGACTCTAAGAAGTCTGGTGGTTTCACTTGTTCACACTTGAGATTTGGTGACACACCAATTCGTTCTACATATTTGGTTAACACTCCAAACTTTGTTGCATGTCACGTTCAAGCATACTTGCACATGTATGATGTAACTCGTGGTTTGCGTAAAAACGGTACATTCCTTTTAAATACTGTTTGGACAGAAAGTGAGTTGGCTAAGCACTTGCCAAACAAGGTTAAGAGATACTTTGCAGAAAACAATATTACTGTTTACTATATCAATGCAACTCAGATTGCACAAGAAATCGGTTTGGGTAACAGAACGAACACTATTCTTCAATCTGCATTCTTCCGCATTACTGAAGTAATTCCTATTGACTTGGCTATCGAGCAAATGAAGAAGTTTATCGTTAAGTCATACGGAAAGAAGGGTGAAGATGTTGTAAACAAGAACTTTGCTGCTGTTGACCGTGGTGGTGAATTTGCACAACTTGCAATTGATCCAGCTTGGGCGAATCTTGCAGATGATGAAGTTGCAGAAAACAATGACCCTGCATTTATCAACGAACTAGTTCGTCCTATCAATGCACAAGATGGCGACTTGTTGAAAGTTTCAGCATTTAAGGATATCGCTGACGGTACATGGCAACAAGGTACAGCACGTTATGAAAAGCGTGGTGTTGCAGCATTTGTTCCAGAATGGGACGCTGAAAACTGTATCCAATGTAACAAATGTGCTTATGTTTGTCCTCACGCAGCAATTCGACCATTCGTTCTTGACGAAAAGGAAATGGCTGCATCTCCATTCGCAGAAAACGAAACATTGCCAGCAATCGGCAAAGCATTTACAGGTATGCGTTTCGTTCAGCAAGTTGACGTTCTTGACTGTCTTGGCTGTAGCAACTGTGTTGACGTATGTCCAGGCAAGAAGGGTAACAAGGCATTGGTTATGAAACCTCTTGAATCACAACTTGATGTTCAAAAGGGTTGGGACTTCTGTGTTGACCACGTTGAATCAAAACAAGCATTGGTTGATGTTAAGTCTAACGTTAAGAACTCACAGTTCGCAACTCCATTGTTTGAGTTCTCTGGTGCTTGCTCTGGTTGTGGTGAAACTCCTTACGTTAAACTTATCACACAATTGTTTGGTGATCACGAAATCGTAGCAAACGCAACAGGTTGTAGTTCTATCTATTCAGGTTCGGTTCCATCAACTCCTTATACAACAGATAAGGAAGGTTATGGTCCAGCATGGGCTAACTCGTTGTTTGAAGACTTCTGTGAGTTTGGTCTTGGTATGACTTTGGCTCATGAAAAGATGGTTGCTCGTATTGAAGTATTGATGAACGAGGCAGTAGCTTCTGATGCTCCAGAAGAATTCAAGGCTGCATGTGCAGAATGGCTTGCTGGAAAGAACGATGCTGCGGCAAGTCGTGCTGCTGCTGAAAAATTGATTCCAATGATTGAGGCTAACAAAGACAAATGCGATGTTTGCAACCGTTTGAATGGTGTTAAGAGTCACCTTGTCAAGAGAAGTCAATGGATTATTGGTGGTGACGGTGCTTCATACGATATTGGCTTCGGCGGTTTGGATCACGTTATCGCTTCAGGTAAGAACGTTAATATTCTTGTACTTGACACAGAGGTTTATTCAAATACAGGTGGTCAAGCATCAAAGGCTACTCCAGTAGGTGCTATTGCTAAGTTTGCTGCTTCAGGTAAGAGAGTTCGTAAAAAAGACCTTGGTTTGATTGCATCAACATACGGATACGTTTATGTAGCTCAAATCGCTATGGGCGCAGACCAAGCACAAACTCTTAAGGCTATTCGCGAAGCTGAGGCTTACGACGGTCCATCATTGATCATTGCTTATGCTCCATGTATCAACCACGGATTGAAGAAGGGTATGGGTAAGGCTCAAGCAGAAGAGGCTGCTGCTGTTGAATGTGGATACTGGCACTTGTGGCGCTACAACCCAGAATTGGAGAATGAAGGAAAGAATCCATTCTCGTTGGATAGCAAGGAGCCAAACTGGGATAACTTCGAAGCATTCTTGAAGGGTGAAGTTCGTTTCGCATCTGTAATGAAGCAATTCCCTAACGAGGCAGAAGAATTGTTTGCTGCTGCAAAGCAAAATGCTCAATGGAGATATAACAACTATCGTCGTCTTGCTCGCCAGCAATGGGGTCAAGATCCTGATGAATTAGCAAAATAGTAAGCGATTACAAAAATAAAGGTGTGAGAGAAAGGTGCTGAGAAAGTGCCAGAATAGACACCCGTTTGAATTAATCGGCACAGAACATGTGAATAACTTGTATCTGTGCCGATTTTTTGTACCTTTTTTATAGGTATAAACTGTCTATGTGGGGTATAATTTCAGTAGGCTGAGATAATGTAACTAATACGCATATAAATGAAAAAAGACCGAAGATTATTGAAGAATGGAACGCTCTTGCAGCTATAATAAAAGCAGAAAAAAGGGCAAAGTTTCCAGGTATAAAAAGACAGGGTCGCTGAAATTGGAGAAAAGGCCCGTTTTGGTTGCTCGAGCAAAGTCGTTACCTGTTCATGCTGTTAACCTGTCGGAAGATGGTGATTTAAGTATAGAGTCATATTTAGAAACTTTATTATGGAATAAAAGAGGAACTCGTGTTTGTAAGAACTTCTCTTGTCTCTGTTGTGGTAAGCGTTTTTTCGAGTGGTGGTGTTATATTGCAGAGGGTAGTAGAATCTATCTGTGTAACAAATGTAAATCTAAAATAAAACCTCAGTTTACAGGAATATTATACACTCCAATGAAATAACAATGACTAATACAAAAACATTGTTAAGTATATATAAAGTGGTTGCGCCAAATGACACAACCACTTTTATACATATCGTCTTACTCTTCTGGGTAGTTTAGGTTCTCTGGTGTTGCAACAGTCAACACTTCATTCAGATATTTGTTGGCTTCCCAATTTGCCATTGGAAGATTGTTGTATAGATAGTTACCGCAGTCTCTTGCTGTTGCTCCTGGTATTTCATCATTAAAATCGCGGATAAAGGTAAATGTTTCAATCATTAGCGGTAAAATATTGCTTGATTCATATTTGCCCTTTAATAATAAGTAGTTTCCAGTGCAGCAACCCATTGGACCCCAATAAACAACCTTGTCCTTCCACGTTGGATGATTGCGAAGGAATGTTGCTGCCAAATGCTCTATGGTATGCAGAACAACAGGGCTTACTGCCGGTTCTTTGTTTGGTTCCTTCATACGAATATCGAAAGTGGTAATGAAGTCTCCTGATTCTGTTTGGTCGATACGAGAAACGTAAATGCCTCTTTTAAGTGCCAAATGGTTTATCTTAAAACTATCAATTTTTTCCATAACTTATAGTTCTTTTAAAAGTTGGGATAGTATATTAAACGTGCATTTTGGAGCGTCTGTCCAGAAATTCTGATATTGTGAGTAGTTGTCATCATGTTCTCCCGGAGTGTCGCTGATAATACGGAATATCAATACTGGTGTATTCTTTATATGGCAAACTTGTGAGATTGATGCTGATTCCATATCAACGGCGAGAACATCAGGAAAATGACTTTTTATAAAATCAATTTCTTCTACTTTAGAAATGAATTTGTCACCAGAGCAAATCAAACCGATTTTAATATGGTTTAATGCAGGTGTACTTTTAATGAGGTCAATAACTCTCTCAGAAGAGTGGTAGTAAAGTGGTAGGCCTTCAACGCAACCGTATTCGTTGCCCGGTCCGCACCAAACGTCGTGATAAGTTATATCTTTTCCTACAACTATATCCATCTGTTTTGCCGCGTTGCCTGCTCCTCCTGCAACTCCAGTATTGATAATTAGGTCTGGCGCGAAATTTTCAATTAGTGTCAGAGTCCCAATGGCAGAGTTCACTTTGCCTATTCCACACTGCATTGCATAAACGTTATGTTGCCCTATGTTTCCGATATGGAAATTAAATCCGTTTAATTCTTTTTCTGTTCTGTTTTCTATCAAATTGAGCAAAAGATTCAGTTCTTTGCTCATGGCAACGATGATACCTATCTTCATAAAATTATTATTTTCAAAATACGGTGTAAAATTAATGAATATATACTAAATTTGCGAAGTAAAATACGATAAAGATGAAAATTATTATAGAAGATAGTATTAAGGAGGCTTGTCCAGACGTGAGAATTGGTTTAATCAGGGCAAAAGTCGTTAATTCTGAATTATCGGAAGAACTGAATAAAGAAATACAATCACTTTCTGAAAAGATTAAATCCAGTTATGAATTGCTGTGGATAAATAAGCGGCCTGCTATTGCTGCAACACGACAATTATACAAGAAATTAGGAAAAGACCCGAACCGCTACAGAGTATCGAGTGAGGCTTTGTGCAGAAGGATAGTAAAGGGAATGGGAATATATCAAATCAACGTTTTGGTTGATTTGATAAACCTTGTTTCTATAGGCAGCGGATATGCGATTGGTGGCTTTGATGCTGACAAAATTCAGGGTGATGCGGTGACATTAGGTGTTGGAACTGCAGATGACAAATTCGAAGGAATAGGGCGCGGAGTACTTAATGTAGAAGGTTTGCCTTTATATAGAGATGCTATCGGTGGAATAGGCAGTCCTACAAGTGATGAGGAGCGTACAAAGATTGGACTTGAAACAACGCATTTACAAATGCAGATTAACGCTTTTGATGAAGAAATGCCTTTGGAAGATACAATAAATTGGAGTGTTAGCCTGCTGAAAAGATATGTTTGTGCTACTGATTTCGAAATAGAAATTTTTTAATTTGTATCACTATGGATATACTAAAAGTTTTAGAAGATAATATTAATGAAAGACATATCGATGCTGCTGTCAATGCTTTGGAAAACAATGAATTGATTATATATCCTACTGATACTGTTTATGCATTGGGATGCAATGCCCTGAACAATTCCGCCATTAACAAGTTGTGTAAATTGAAAGGTATTAACACCAATAAAACGAATCTGTCGATTATTTGTGACAGTATCTCGATGGCTGCTGAATATGCCCATTTTGATAACCGCCAATTTAAAATGCTTAAAGTTAATACTCCGGGACCGTTTACTTTTATTTTTCCAGCATCATCTACTTTGCCAAAGGCTTTTAAAGGTAGGAAGACAGTCGGAATAAGGATACCAGAT
The DNA here is from genome assembly GCA_900541935.1 of uncultured Prevotellaceae bacterium. Lineage (GTDB taxonomy): Bacteria > Bacteroidota > Bacteroidia > Bacteroidales > Muribaculaceae > Limisoma. The sequence continues at coordinate 27,864 of UQLZ01000011.1, forward strand.
AATAAAATTGCATTAGAATTGGTTAAAAAGTTTGGAGGTCCAATACTGACAACAACCATAGAATTTGAAGATGAGGATTATGCGATTAATCCAGAACTGATTGCTGAGCGCTACGACGGTGAAGTACAATGCCTTTTGGATGGAGGTGACGGCGGTATGATTCCGTCTACAGTTGTTGATTGCTGTAATAAGGAGATTGAAATCATCCGAGAAGGCAAAGGAGAGTTGATTATATAGAATTACATTGCGGTCAGCTAAAACTTTTTGCAACTACATAATTTGAAGGTGTTTCATAATTGAACTGCACGCCAAAAGGTATTAAATTCTTATATATGTGTAGTAATTTGCAAAAATAGGATTAACTTTGTATCTATATATCCTGAATTTTTTAGAAAAAACAGGCAAGTATCATATTTACTTGTCTGTTTAAATCTTAGATTCAGTTAAATGAAAAAATAAAGAAAGTAAAGCAATATAATATATGTATCCATTTGTTCATTTACATGTTCACTCACAATATTCCGTGCTTGACGGTCAAGCGGCTGTGAAAAAGTTGGTTGACAAGGCTATTGGTGACGGGATGAAGGGTATTGCACTCACAGATCACGGTAATATGTTTGGTGTAAAGGAGTTTACCGACTATGTGAATAAGAAAAATAAAGATGCTGATAAGGAAATAAAGGCTATCAAAAATAAGATAGAAGAACTCAAGTCTGCAGAGAATCCAGATTCTTCGGATATGGAGAATTTGGTTAAAAGCCTTGAGGAGGCAGAGTCTAAAGTATTTATTCCTATTGTAGGATGTGAAATGTATGTGGCAGAAAAGTCACTAAAGGATCGTGATAACAAAAGGGATACAGGCCGACACCTTGTAGTTCTTGCTAAAAACGAGGTGGGCTATCACAACCTAATCAAATTGGTGTCAAAGGCTTGGACTGACGGGTATTATTATCATCCAAGAACAGACAAGGCAGAACTTGCTGCTCATAAGGAAGGCTTGATTATATGTTCTGCATGTCTTGGTGGAGAGTTGCCCCGCTATATAATGAACGGGCAGGTAGAAGAAGCGAAGAAAAGTGCCAAATGGTTTAAGGATACTTTTGGAGAAGACTATTACATTGAATTGCAATTGCACAAACCAACTGTTCCAAATGCAAATAAGGATGTTTATCCTCATCAAGTGGAAGTTAATAAGGCATTAATTCAAATTGCGAGAGAACTTGATATAAAGTTGATATGCACAAATGATGTTCATTTTGTTAATGAAAGCGATGCGGAAGCACACGACCGGTTGATATGCATTTCAACCGGAACGTTCGTGGATGATTGTGAGCGTATGTTATATACGAAGCAGGAATGGATGAAGACTCAAGCGGAAATGAATGAGGTTTTCGGTGATATTCCTGAAGCCCTTGAAAATACAATGGAAATTGTTAATAAAGTTGAGCGATATTCTATTGAGCATGGGCCAATCTTGCCTAATTTTCCACTGCCAGAAGGCTTTACGGACAATAATGACTATTTGCGCCATCTTGTATATGTAGGCGCTGAAAAGCGTTGGGGAAAGGAGTTGACAGAGGAACAGGTAGAGCGTCTTGACTTTGAGTTGGCGACTATTAAGAATATGGGATTCCCTGGATACTTTCTTATTGTGCAAGACTTTATTAATGCTGCAAGACAGATGGGTGTTTCTGTAGGTCCTGGTCGTGGCTCTGCTGCCGGCTCTGCAGTTGCGTATTGCTTAGGTATTACGCAAATTGACCCAATCCAGTATGACTTGCTTTTTGAGCGTTTCCTTAATCCAGACCGTATTTCTCTTCCTGATATTGATATTGACTTTGATGATGATGGTCGTGCTGTTGTGTTGAGATATGTAACACAAAAGTATGGAGCTGAAAAGGTAGCCCATATTATAACATACGGAACCATGGCTTCGAAGTCGGCAATTAAGGATGTCGCTCGAGTAATGCGCCTGCCTTTGTCGATGAGTGACAAATTGGCTAAGATGGTACCAGACAAAGATATAGAAGTTAATGGTTCAAAATATAAAGTTAATCTTGCTAATTGCTATGAGCATGTCCCGGAATTGAAAGAGCAAGTTGAGCATGGGGAAGCATTGGTGAGAGAAACTTTAAAATATGCGCAGGCTCTTGAGGGTAATGTGCGAAACACAGGCGTTCATGCTTGCGGAGTTATCATTGGACGTGACGATATTACAGACTGGGTTCCTGTTGCAACAGCCACTGATAAGGATGGAGAAAAGGTACTTGTTACTCAATATGAAGGCTCTGTTATTGAATCAACAGGTTTGATAAAAATGGACTTCCTTGGACTTAAAACGCTTTCTATTATAATGGAAGCGCTTACAAATATCAAGGAAACGAGGAATATAGACCTTAATATTGACACTATTCCAATTGATGACCCTAAGACATATCAACTATATTGTGAGGGTCGAACAACGGGAACTTTCCAATTTGAATCTCCTGGTATGCAAAAATACCTAAGAGAGTTAAAACCTTCAACTTTCGAGGATCTTATTGCCATGAATGCCTTGTATAGACCAGGACCGATGGAGTATATTCCTCAGTTTATCAAGAGAAAACACGGGGAAGAGCCAATTTCATACGATATTCCTATTATGGAAAAATATCTTAAGGATACGTATGGAATTACGGTATATCAAGAGCAAGTCATGCTTCTGTCGCGTTTGCTTGCTGACTTTACGCGTGGTCAGTCTGACGGTTTGCGTAAGGCGATGGGTAAGAAATTAAAGGATAAACTGGCAGAACTTAAACCTTTGTTTATCAATGGTGGCAAGAAGAATGGTTATAATCCAGAAGTTCTGGAGAAAATTTGGGCAGATTGGGAGAAATTTGCTTCTTACGCATTTAACAAGAGTCACGCAACATGCTATAGTTGGGTAGCCTTCCAAACAGCATATTTGAAGGCTAATTATCCTGCAGAATATATGGCTGCCGTTCTTAGTCGTAACCTTAACGATATTGCAAAACTCACTAAATTCATGGATGAGTGTAAGGTTATGAAGATTGACGTTAAGTCTCCTGATGTTAATGAAAGTCGCGCTAAGTTTAGTGTAAATAGTAAAGGGCAGATCCGTTTTGGCCTTGCAGCTATTAAAGGAGTTGGACTGAATGCTGTTCAGGCAATTCTTGATGAGAGAAAAAAGAATGGACCATTTAAGTCAGAATATGATTTGGTTGAGAGAATAAATCTTTCTGCCTGCAATAGAAAAGTTATTGAGAGTTTGGCTTTGGCTGGTGCTTTTGATTGCTTTGGAGTAAACCGTGAGGATTATGAAAAGACAGAAGATCAGCCATCATTTGCAGAAGCCCTTGTTAGGTACGGACAGCAGTATCAGAATAATAAAGCAAACGAATCCGCTTCTCTATTTGGTGATTTGGAGGAAATAGAAACCGCCAAACCGGAACCAGAAGGCCGTCACACCTGGTCAGAAATTAAACAGTTGGATAGAGAGCGGGAACTTGTTGGCGTCTATTTGTCTGCACATCCTCTGGATGGCTATTATGCTGAAATAAAATATGGATGTAATATCCAGGCTCAAGACTATGGAACGGAAAGGCAGATTGAAAATTTTGAATACGTTATTGCTGGTTTGGTAGTCGAGTCAAAGGAGTTAGCTTCTCGAACAGGTTCAAAATTCGGGGTTATTAAGTTGGAAGATTTTTCAGGTACTGCCGATTTGCGTTTGTTTGGTAGAAATTATGAGCAATATGGACCTTTATGTCAAGAAGGAACAGCAATAGTAATAAAATATACCTACCAGCCTCCTCGTTATCAAAGAAAAGATGCGGAAAATAAAATGTTCATGACAATTCTTTCAATTGATAGAATTGATAATGTTAGTGGTAGTATGATAAATAAAATCACTTTAAAAATGAATGAATCAGACATCTGCCGCTCAGAAGTTGTCAGCCTATTGGAAGAATACACAACTGAAAATGATGAAGAAAAATCATTGGCTTTCAGTGTTGAATTAATGAATACTGAACAAAATAGAGTTATAGAATTGCAGTCAGGTGTTAAGTTTAAAGTGAGTAAGGAGGCATTATGCATATTAGATGATTTAGGTATTGATTATTCAATTTCTTCACCAAATCAATCTATTTAGTTTTTGTATCAAAAGAAAATTTCATAACTTTGTAAAAATATTATTAATATATAATTTAGAATAAAATGGCTAAACAATTAACAGATAATAATTTAGAGGCTGTGTTGCAGTCAGAAGGTCTTATAGTAATCGATTTCTGGGCAGAGTGGTGTGGTCCATGTAAGAAATTGTCTCCTGTTGTTGATGAGTTGGCAGAAGAAATGGAGGGAGAAGTTGACATTTATAAATGTGATGTTGATGAGAACTCAGAAGTTTGCGACCAATTCGGCATTAGAAATATCCCAACTGTGATTTTTTATAAAGGAGGTAAGGTTGTTGACAAACACGTCGGTACAGCAACAAAAGCTCAATTGGCTGAAAAAATTGCAGCAAATAAATAAGAATAAGTATAGATTTAGGGAGTAATAGTGCTTTAGCATTATTACTCCTTTTTAGTATTTAAAATATGGTAATTAATAGTATTCTTGGAGTTGTTGTAGCCATTTTACTGCTTATTTGTTTTTTATTGGAAAAGAAGAGAATGACTGCAAAGGTGGAAGCAGATAAAGCAATTGCACTACTGGATTATGAAAAAAAGAGAAGTGCAGACTTGCTGTCCCGGCTGGAGACTTCAGAAAAAAAAATTTCTGACTTGCAAAAGGATATATTGCAAATTTCTAAGGATAAATCCTCTTTACGGCAAAAATTGCAGTCAATAGAAGAGGATAGAGTGCGTTTAGAAAAAGAGACGCATGACAGGTTCTCTGTTCTTGCACAAGAAATTTTAGAAAAGAATACTAAATCGTTTAGCCAAAGTAGCGAGAATAGCCTTGGGCAGTTGTTAAAGCCTCTTAAAGAAAATATTGACGCATTCAAAGCATTGATTGTCAATACGTCTGCAAATGATGCAAGACAGCATGGTGAATTGCAGTCAAGTATAAAGCAGTTACTTGAAGCCAATAATTCCATTGGTAAGGAAGCAAAAGAACTGACAAATGCTTTGCGAGGAAACTCTAAAGTTCAAGGTGATTGGGGTGAAATGATTTTGACAACATTGCTACAAAAATCTGGTCTTAAGGAAAATGAGCAATTCTTTGTTCAAGTTGCGAAAAATTCGGACGGCTCTTTAATTAAGACGGAAAATGGAAAGAGCCTTAGGGCAGATGTTGTTGTTAAATATCCGGATGAAAAATATGTTGTTATTGATTCTAAGGTGTCGTTAACTGCGTACGTAAACTATATGAATGCTGACAATGAAGAGGATAGGGCGGTTTTTGGTAAAAAGCATGTTGATTCTGTTCGTGCTCACGTAAAGGAACTTACTGGAAAGAACTATCAAGATTATGTAGGAGTTGACCCATCTGAGAGAATGGATTATCAACTTATGTTTATCCCAAATGAGCATGCATATTTGGTTGCGATGACGTTAGACAATAAGATTTGGCAAGAAGCTTACGACAATAGAATCGTTATAATAAGTCCTGCTCATGTGATGTCAACTTTGCAACTTATTGCACAATTATGGAAACGTGATAATCAGAATAAAAATGCTTTGGCAATAGCAACAGAAAGTGGCAAACTGTATGATAAATTTGTTGGTTTTGTGGAGGATATGAAAAAAGTAGAGAATGCTTTAAATACTGCTCAACGCTCGTTTAATGATGCTTCTAAAAAACTGTCAACCGGAAACGGAAATATAGTTACTCGGCTGAATAAGATAAAGACTCTTGGAGCAAATGCAACAAAACTTATTCCTAATGAAACAGACGATTAGGAATACTTCGCAAAAATTCGCATTTGACTTATAAATCGATTTTTTTTGTTTAAATAGATGTTATTTCAATTTTAATCATTAATTTTATAGCAAATTTGATTCACTGAAAATATTAACCTAAAAATACAATAAATGAAGATAACTTTTCATATCGATTATGGCACCAATTGGGGAGAGTCGATATATTTGACTGGCGACATCGAAGAGTTGGGAAAATGGCAAGAAGAATTATCTGTACCTATGAGTTACGATAATGGGACTTGGACAGCAACAATCGAGGTTGATTCTTCTAAAAAAGAATTCAAATATTCATTCTTGGTAAAATGTGATAATGTTGTTTCGAGAAAGGAATGGGGTTCTGCTCATACGTTCAAATCAGGGAAACGCATTCGCTCTTATGAAATATTTGATAAGTGGAGAGACCAGCCTTCCGACAAGTCTTTCTATTCTTCTATGTTTACGGAAGCCGTTTTTAGAAGAGACAAGAAAGAGTATGAACCCGTTGAAGTTGGTGGCATTCAAATCCGAGCATTTGCACCGACAGTAAAACCTGAAGAAGATCTTGCTATTGTCGGAGAATCTGAATTCTTAGGAGGATGGAATACTGATAAAGCATTGGTCATGAATGATGCTGATTATCCTGAATGGTCTGCAAATATTCCGTTCCCAAATGATGATTCTGATTTGGTGTTTAAGTTCGTTAAGATAAATAGAAATACTGGTCTTGTAACTTGGGAATCTATTAATAATCGTGTTGTAAGTTTGTCTTTTTCTAAAAACAAGACAACAGCAGCTATATTCTCGGGATTCCATTTTGAAGACACATCAGCAGCATGGAAAGGTGCTGGTACTGCAATTCCTATTTTTTCTATAAGAACTAATGAAGACTTTGGTGTAGGTGATTTTGTCAGTTTAAGAAAAATGGTTGACTGGTTGGCTTTAACAGGGCAAAAGGTACTTCAAATCCTGCCAATCAATGATACGACCATGACAGGAACATGGCAAGATTCTTACCCATATAATGCAAATTCAACATTCGCTTTGCATCCAATGTATTTGCGCGTTGAATGCTTAGGCGAGTTAAGCGATGCTTCTAAAGCGGAACATTTCAACAATCTTAGAAATGAATTAAATAGTTTGCCTCAAGTTGATTACGAAAAAGTTAATCAGGCAAAAACTGAATATTCAAAGTTGATTTTTGCAGAAAAGGGACAAGAAGTTCTTTCAAGCGAAGATTTCAAGTCTTTCCTTAACAATAATTTCTATTGGCTGAAATCGTATGCTGCATTTTGCGTACTGAGAGATAAATTTGGCACAGCAGATTTCTCAAAATGGTGTGATTATGCTGTTTATGATCAGAAAAAGGTTGATGCAATGATTAATAGTAATCAAGATGAAATCAACTATATCTATTATATTCAGTATAATCTTGACAAGCAACTCCGCGAAACTCGCGATTATGCTCATTCTCGTAATGTCGTTTTAAAAGGAGATATACCAATCGGCATCAGTCGCACAAGCGTTGATGCATGGGTTAATCAGGATTTGTTTAATATGGATTGCCAGGCTGGAGCGCCACCTGATGATTTTACTGCCCTCGGACAAAACTGGGGATTCCCTACTTATAACTGGGATAAAATGGCAGAGGACGGTTTCCAATGGTGGAAAAACAGAATGGTTAAGATGTCGGAATATTTTGATTTGTACCGTATAGACCACATTCTTGGTTTCTTTAGAATTTGGCAGATTCAAATGACTGCTGTTCATGGCTTGCTTGGTACATTCAATCCCGCAATGCCATATTCTGTTGATGAGTTGAGAAATAATTTTGACTTCTGGTTAAACGTTGAAACTCAAACAAAGCCATATATTCGCGATTATTTCTTGAATGACTTCTTTGGCGAATACACAGAAGAAGTAAAGCACACATTCCTAAATAAGAATGGTGACGCATATTCATTTAAAGAGTTCGTTGACAACCAGAGTAAAGTTGTTGAATATTTTGCAGATAAGGAGCAAAACGAGAAAAACATCCGTATTAAGGACGCTTTGTTAGGATTACATGATGAAGTTCTCTTTATTGAAGACGCAAACGAAAAAGGCAAATATCATCCAAGAATTTCTGCTCACTTCACTTACACATATCGAGCATTGACCGACTATGAAAAGTGGTGTTTCAACAGATTATATAATGATTTCTTCTATCACAGACACAATGATTTCTGGTATGGTAAGGCTATGATGAAATTGCCGGCATTGGTTAATTCTACAGATATGCTTGTTTGTGGAGAAGATTTGGGTATGATTCCGGATTGCGTTCCAGCAGTTATGCAAGAACTTCAAATATTGTCTTTGGAAATCCAAAGAATGCCGAAAGACCCGAAGGTTGAATTTGGTAATCCATATCATTATCCTTATTTGTCAGTATGCACAACTTCTACCCATGATATGGGAGGAATCCGACAATGGTGGGAAGAATGTGGTGACAAACGTCAAAGTTTCTTTAACCACATGCTTGGACAGTCAGGAGAAGCACCATTCTTTGCAGAGCCATGGATTTGTGATATAATTCTTAGCCAACACATGGAATCACCGGCAATGCTAAGCGTTATCCCTTGGCAGGATTGGATGTCTATTGATGGAAATCTTAGGAGAAGCAATCCTAAAGATGAACAGATTAATGTTCCTGCTATTTCTCGCCACTATTGGAGATATAGAATGCATATTGCAGTGGAAGAATTGATTGAAAAGGACGAGTTGAACCGCATTATTAAAAATAAAATTACAAGAAGCGGTAGATAAAGTTGTATAGTTGTATTATTTAAGAAGATGGTGTGTCTGTAATATTCAGGTGCACCATCTTTTTTCGCATAATTGGCTTGTTGTGGTTGGTATTTTTTTGCTACTGAGCATAAAAAAAGCTCTTTAGAAGAATTCTCAGCAGTGGAAATTAAAGTTGTTGCCAAAGGCGGTGCTTTTGAGGTTAGCGGAGCCGAGGGCGAACGAGTAGAGGTTTGTAGTCTCAGCGGTCATTGCGTTTATAGTGGAATGGAAACAAGCATTCCAGTTGAGAAAGGCATTTACATCGTTCGCGTCGCAGGCTAAACAATAATGCAAATTTATTGATTAAGGTTCGGCACTTTGGGTTTCCCCCAGAGTGCCGTTTTTTTTGACAGGGGGATTTTATAGTAGATAGTACGGATAGTAATTATAGGAAGGATAGGATATGGCGGACAATGATTGAATCTAAAATTATTTCGGAAAATATTATCATTGGATAAGATAGGCATTGGTTCGGCATAAAAAATCCAAAAACTTCCGTTTTTGTTTTTTTCTACGCTCACCTTGCACTATCTTTGTAAAAGATAGGATACTGTGCGGTTTTGTTCAGTATTAGGTAAAAGATTTAATTGCTATACTATGAATATAAATCAAATCAACAAGGCGGCTGATAATCTAAGGATATTGGAGGCTGCGATGGTCGAAAAGGCAAAGTCAGGTCACCCAGGTGGTGCAATGGGTGGTGCAGATTTCACAAATCTGCTCTATGCCAAGTATCTTGTATATGATCCGGAAAATCCGCATTGGTTTATGCGAGACCGCTTCTTCTTGGATCCTGGTCACATGTCAACTATGCTCTATGGTGCATTGTATTTTTGTGGTAAATATACAATTGAAGACTTGCAGGCATTTCGTCAGTGGGGTTCGGTAACTCCTGGTCACCCAGAGGTGGATATTGAAAGAGGAATTGAGAATGCTTCAGGTCCGTTGGGTCAAGGTCATGTTATGGCCGTTGGAGCAGCAATTGCTGAAAGATTTTTTGTGGCCCGTTTTGGAGAAGTCGTTTCTCACAAGACTTTTGCATTTATCTCAGATGGTGGTATTCAAGAGGAAATTTCACAAGGAGCAGGTCGCTTGGCCGGTTATCTTGGCTTGAATAATTTGATTATGTTCTATGATAGTAATAAGGTGCAGTTGGCTTCTATGGTTGACGCAACATCAACGGAAGATACTGCAGCTAAATATAAAGCTTGGAACTGGAATGTTATAGAAATTGACGGATGCAATCCTGTTGAAATAGCAGATGCACTTGAAAACGCTCTTGCGGAAGAAAAACGCCCTACAATAATTATAGGTGATACCGTAATGGGTAAAGGCTGCGTTACGGAGAATGGAGAAAACTTTGAGTTCAAGTGCAGCACACATGGCAATCCTTTGAGCAAGTCAGGAGCAAGTTATGAAAAGACAATTTCAAACTTGGGTGGTGATCCTGAAAATCCATGGGTACTTTTCCCTGAGACAAAGGAATTATATGAAGCTCGAAAGAAGGAATTAAAGGCTATCGTTGCAGAAAGAAAAGCAAAGTTTGAAAAATGGGCATCTGAAAATCCAGAAAAAGCACAAGAATTGCAGAATTATATTGACGGCAAGATGCCCGAAATTGATTACAAGGCTATTGCACATAAACCGAATATTGCAACTCGTGCTGCATCGGCAGACGTTTTGGCAGAACTTGGTGATAAACTTGGCAATATGATTGTTTCTTCAGCAGACTTGGCTAACAGTGATAAGACAGAGGGCTTCATAAAGAAGAAGGGTCATTTGTTTGCGCCTCGTGATTTTTCTGGAACATTCCTACAGGCAGGTGTTGCAGAATTGACGATGGCTTCTATTATGAATGGTATTGCCTTGCATGGAGGCCTTCAATGTGCATGTGGAACGTTCTTCGTATTTTCAGATTATATGAAACCTGCCTTTAGAATGGCTGCTTTAATGGAGTTGCCTGTGAAATACGTTTGGTCTCATGACTCATTCCGTGTTGGAGAAGACGGTCCGACTCACGAACCTGTTGAGCAGGAAGCTCAGTTACGCTTGATGGAAGAGTTGAAAAATCATTCAGGAAAAAATAGTATTCTTGTGTTGCGACCTGCTGATAGTGCAGAAACAACTATCGCTTGGAAAATGGCAATGGAAAACAAGGATACGCCAACTGCTTTGATTTTGACACGGCAAAACATTAACGACATAGCTCCAAAAGGAACAGACCGATATGAGGAAGCAAAAGAGATGGAAAAAGGTGGTTACGTTGTTTTGGAGTGTGATGCGCCAGATGTTGTGTTGGTAGGAAACGGTTCCGATGTTTCTTTGCTTATAGGTGCTGCAAAAGAACTTGAAGGCAAGGGAGTGAAGTCTCGAGTGGTTTCAATGCCATCAATCGGACTTTGGAGAAATCAATCAGCAGAATATAAAGAAAGTGTTATACCTTCAGGTGTTCCTGTATTTGGAAAAACATCAGGACTTCCATCAACATTTGCTACTGTAGTGGGTGCAAACGGAATGGTTTCGGGATTGGATCATTTCGGCGAATCAGCCCCGGCAGGAGTACTTGAGGAGAAATTTGGGTTTACTGTAGAGCATACAGTTTCAGAGATTTTGAATTTTTTGGGCAAATAATATTTTTATAAAATAATCAAAGGATGCAGTCATAATTTTTAAACATTTTATGCTGCATCCTTGTTGTTTATATAGTAAGTTACGATTTTCGTTTGTAGCTATTAAAATGCATAAAAACGGAATTTGTTTTTTGCAGATTCTTGAAAATGTATTATCTTTGCATCTTGAATGCAAAAATACTATCTATAGTATGAGACAATTAAAGATTACAAAATCAATTACCAATCGTGAGAGTGCGTCACTTGACAAGTATTTACAAGAAATTGGCCGTGAGGAGTTGATTACGGTTGATGAAGAAGTTGAACTTGCTCAACGAATTAGAAACGGTGATCGTGCTGCATTGGATAAATTGACCCGTGCAAATCTTCGATTTGTTGTTTCTGTGGCAAAACAGTATCAAAACCAGGGTTTAAGTCTTCCAGACTTGATCAATGAAGGTAATTTAGGCTTGATTAAAGCAGCACAGAAATTCGACGAGACACGTGGTTTTAAGTTTATTTCATACGCGGTTTGGTGGATTCGACAATCTATCCTTCAAGCCTTGGCAGAGCAATCAAGAATTGTAAGATTGCCACTTAACCAAGTCGGTTCGCTCAATAAGATTAGTAAAGCCTTGTCTAAGTTTGAGCAGGAAAATGAAAGACGCCCGTCTCCAGAGGAATTGGCAAAAGAATTGGATTTGCCAGTTGATAAGATTTCGGATACGTTGAAGGTTTCTGGACGTCACATTTCTGTTGATGCACCGTTTGTAGAGGGTGAGGATAATAGTTTGCTTGATGTGTTGACAAATGATGATTCTCCAGCAGCGGATTCTTCGCTGACAAAAGAGTCATTGTCGAAAGAAGTTGACCGAGCACTGAACCAGTTGCATGACAGAGAGCGTGAGATTTTGAAAATGTTCTTCGGTATCGGTTGTCAGGAAATGACACTTGAAGAGATTGGTGCAAAATTTGATTTGACTCGTGAACGTGTTCGTCAGATTAAAGAAAAGGCGATTAGAAAGTTAAAAGGTCAAAAAAGTAGATTATTAAAATCGTATCTCGGAGATTAGTTCCGCAGAAGTAAAAGTAAAAGAAATGAAGGGGTAAGCAGGGTCTTGCCCCTTTTGTCGTTATTATAAGTAAACATTTGCACTTTGCTAAGTGACGGTTTTTTCGTACCTTTGCAAAGAATATTATTAAGGTAAAAATGATAGCAGTAACAAATTTGGCAATGCAGTTTGGAAAGCGTGTGCTTTTTCAGGATGTTAATCTAAAATTCACGCAAGGAAACTGTTATGGAATTATCGGTGCTAATGGAGCCGGAAAGAGTACATTGATGAGAATTTTGTCAGGAGAATTGTCTCCGACAAAAGGAACTATACAGCAGGGAGCAGGAGAGAGAATGTCCGTCCTTAGTCAGGACCACTTCGCATTTGATGAGTTTACAGTAATGGATACCGTTCTCCAGGGGCACACTGTCCTTTGGGATATAATGAAGGAAAAAGACACCCTCTATGCTAAAGAGGATTTTTCAGATGCAGATGGTATTAGAGCATCAGAATTAGAGGAAAAGTTTGCAGAATTGAACGGTTGGAATGCAGAAAGCGACGCTGCTGCATTGCTTTCAGGCCTTGGCATTAAAGAGGACAAGCACTACACTCTAATGAAAGACATGAGTGGTAAGGAAAAGGTCCGCGTATTGCTGGCGAAGGCTCTTTTTGGTAATCCAGACAACTTGCTTCTTGATGAGCCAACCAATGACCTTGACCTTGAAACCGTTGCGTGGTTAGAGAACTATTTGTCAAATTGTGAAAATACAGTGTTGGTAGTTTCTCACGACCGTCACTTCCTTGATGCCGTTTCAACGCACACTTTGGATATTGACTATAATAAGATTTCTCTCTTCGCTGGTAACTATAGTTTCTGGTATCAGTCTTCACAATTGGCTTTGCGTCAGCAACAACAGCAAAACAAGAAAGCCGAGGAAAAACGTAAGGAGTTGTTGGAATTTATTCAACGATTCAGTGCCAATGTTGCTAAATCAAAGCAGACAACAAGCCGCAAGAAGATGCTTGAGAAACTTAATGTTGAGGAAATTCAGCCATCATCACGCCGATATCCGGGCATTATCTTTACCCCAAATCGTGAGCCGGGAAATAAAATTCTTGAGGTGCATGGTTTGACAGCATCTGTTGATGGCGATTTGCTTTTCAAGGATGTCAACTTGACCATTGAAAGAAATGATAAGGTGGTATTCTTAAGCCATGACCCGAGAGCCATGACTGCCTTCTTTGAAATTATTTCTGGCAATAGAAAGGCTGATGAAGGTTCCTACGAGTGGGGGCAAACAATTACAACAGCATATTTGCCACTTGACAATACAGAGTTCTTTAATACAGATATGAACCTTGTTGATTGGTTATGCCAGTTTAGTAATGATTCGAGCGAAATATATTTGAAAGGATTCTTGGGTAAGATGCTTTTCTCTGGTGAGGAAGTTTTAAAAAAGGCTTCTGTTTTGTCTGGAGGTGAGAAAATGAGATGTATGATTGCAAAGATGATGATGACAGATGCTAATACTCTTATTCTTGATTCCCCAACCAACCACCTTGACCTCGAGTCTATTCAGGCATTTAATAATACTTTGCAAGCGTTTAAGGGTAATATCTTGATGTCATCACATGACCACGAGTTTATCCAAACAGTTTGTAATAGGGTTATTGAATTGACTCCAAATGGAATTATCGATAAGATTATGGATTTCGATGATTACTTGACAGATGAGAGAGTTTTGGCATTGAGAGAAAAACTATATAATAACAATTAAGAAGATGGTAAAGCATATTGTATCATTTAAGTTGAAAGGCTCAGCAGAGGAGCGTCTTGAAGTTGCAAAGAAATTCAAGCAGGCACTTGAGGCTCTTCCGGAGCAGATAGAAGTACTTAAAAGTATCGAGGTCGGTTTGAATGAGAATCCGGCAGAGACTTGGGATCTTGTATTGGTTGCAATAGTAGAAAAGATGGAGGATGTAGAGGTTTATGCTAAACATCCGGCACATGTTGCTGCTGCTTCAATTATTGCAAACAATAAAGAAAGCAGGGCTTGTGTGGATTTTAATTGCTAAAATCAATAATTGCCGTTAGCTGCTATAGACTACATATATATTTATCATATTCAATGGATTAAAGTTTCTTTTCAAGATTCTTACGAAAATTTAAAAAGATGATTTTAAAACTAAATCAAAAGAAAATTCGAAAATAATCGAAAATATTTTCGTTAAAACCTTGTATATAGGAATAATTTATATAAATTTGCATCATAATAATAAACGGAATGAACAAGAACTTGTTTGCATATTATTTCTTTTTTTACTTTTATTTTGAAAAAAATAAGAGCGGGATGATATGTGAATAGTCAAGAAGTACAGTATAGCAATTAATCATATAAAGTCCCGCATATATATGCGGGACTTTTTTTATTGAAACGATATGGTGAAAAGAGTAACAATTCAAGGAGTGGAAGGCTGTTTCCATGATGCGGCGGCAAGACGCTATTTTAAAGGAGAAGATATTGAAGTAGTTTCTTGTGAAACATTTCATAGCATGTTTGATGCTTTAAATTCCGATGCGTCGCTTATTGGTATTATGGCAATTGAAAATACAATTGCAGGAAGTCTTTTGCAGAACCATGAACTTGTGAGACTAAACAATCTGAAAGTTGTTGGAGAGTACAAGATGCGTATTTCTCACGTATTGGCTGCTTTGCCTGGACAGTCAATAGCCGATTTGTGCGAAGTAAACTCCCACCCAATGGCATTGATGCAGTGCGAACAGTATCTTTTAGGACATAAAAATCTAAAGATGGTAGAGAAGAATGATACAGCAGGCAGTGCAAAAGAAATATCAGAAAGCGGACTTATGGGTCATGGCGCTGTATGTGGTAGATATGCTGCAGATTTATATGGATTGAATATTTTAGAAGAAGGCATTGAAACAAATAAGCGTAATTTTACTCGCTTCCTTATATTGGCTGATCCAGTTATGGAGAGAGAACTTAAGATAGGAAAAGTGATAGATAAGGCTTCTTTAGTTTTTACATTGCCTCATACTCAAGGCAGTTTGGCTAAGATTCTCACCATTCTTTCGTTTTATGATATAAATTTGTCGAAAATCCAGTCAATTCCGATTATTGGGAGGGAATGGGAATACAGATTCTTTATAAATGTTACGTTTGATGACTATACTCGTTACCGTCAGTCAATAGAGGCTGTTCGTCCGTTAATTAGTGATTTTAAGATTTTAGGTGAATATTCATCATTTAATGAAAATGAAGACAATGAATAGTGTAGAGCCGGCAAGGAGAGTGATGCAAGTTAAAGAGTATTACTTTTCAAAAAAATTGAAAGAGGTAGCTATGCTTAATAAGCAAGGCTTAGACATCATATCTCTTGGTATAGGAGGTCCAGATCTTCCTCCCCATAAGAAAGTTATAGACACTTTATGTGCAGTTGCCAAAAAAAATGATACTCATGGCTATCAGCCTTATGTTGGTTTGCCGGAGTTGAGAAAAGCTTATTCAGACTGGTATTATAGGTGGTATGGTGTTCAATTAGATTCAGAGTATGAGATACAGCCGCTTATAGGTTCGAAGGAGGGTATCTTGCATACTACTCTTGCGTTTGTCAATCCTGGTGATGGAGTACTCGTGCCTAATCCAGGTTATCCAACCTATACATCAGTAAGCAAACTTGCAGAAGCAAAAATTTACACTTATAATCTTACAGAGAAAAACGGTTGGTATCCAAATTTCGATGAGTTGGAGAATTTGCCTTTGGATGAAATAAAACTGATGTGGGTAAATTATCCAAATATGCCAACAGGAACGCCTGCAACGATAGAACTTTTTGAGCAACTTGTTGCCTTTGGTAAAAAACATAATATAGTTATTGTCAATGATAATCCATATAGTTTTATTTTAAATGATAAACCTATAAGTATTTTGTCTGTAGAAGGGGCTAAAAACATTGCTATTGAAATGAATTCTTTAAGCAAGTCACATAATATGGCTGGATGGCGTATGGGGATGTTGGCATCTAATCGTCAATTTATTGAGTGGATACTTAAAGTAAAGTCGAATATTGATTCTGGTCAGTTTAAACCAGCAATGGAAGCAGCTGTAGAGGCTCTCGGTTGTGATAAAGACTGGTATGAAACACTCAACAAGGTATATGCCAGACGCCGTAAGATAGCAGAACGTATTATGGAGGCTTTAGGATGTGAGTTTGATTCCAGTCAAAAAGGACTTTTCCTTTGGGGCAAAATACCACAAACAGCAGAATCTTCTGAGAAGTTCGCTGACCGAATTCTATATGAAGCAAGGGTTTTCCTAACGCCTGGTTTTATATTCGGGTCAAATGGAGAAAGATATATAAGAATTTCACTTTGTGCAAAAGAAGACAAAATGGAAGAAGCGTTAAGTCGAATAAAAAAAATAAGATAAATATGGAAAATATAAAACAAATAGTTTTTGATGGGATAGATTGCAAGCGACCTATAGTGATTGCTGGTCCTTGTAGTGCCGAAACTGAAGAACAGGTTATTACAACAGCAAAAGATTTGGCAAAATCAGGGATACAGATATTTCGTGCTGGTATATGGAAACCGAGGACAAAGCCTGGAGGCTTTGAAGGTGTCGGCAAGGATGGACTTCCATGGCTTCAGCGTGTAAAAAAAGAAACAGGTATGTTGATTGCAATAGAGGTTGCAACTCGTGTTCACGTTGAAGAGGCTTTAAAAGCAGGAATAGATATTTTATGGATTGGAGCGAGAACATCAGCAAATCCATTTGCTATGCAGGAGATTGCAGATACTTTGTCTGGGTTTGGGACAGAAGTTCCTGTGCTCGTAAAAAATCCGGTAAATCCAGATCTGGAACTGTGGATTGGAGCTATGGAAAGGTTGTATAATGCTGGAGTTAAACGAATTGGAGCCATTCACCGAGGGTTTAGTGTTTATGGAAAGCATATATACAGAAATTTGCCGCAGTGGCATATTCCAATTGAATTGCGTCGCAGGTATCCTAATATGACCATATTCTGTGACCCGTCTCATATAGGAGGGAAGAGAGAACTTGTTGCTCCATTATCACAACAGGCTATGGATTTGGGGTTTGATGGTCTCATTGTTGAATCGCATTGTGAGCCTGATTGTGCATGGAGTGATAAAAGTCAGCAAGTAACACCTGAAGTGTTAAACTTTATTCTAAATACGCTTGTGGTAAGAGATACGACTCAAACAACAGAAAGCCTGACACTATTGCGTCAGCAAATAGACCAGATAGACAACGAACTAATAGAATCACTTGCCAAGAGAATGAGGGTTAGCCGTGAGATTGGTCAATATAAAAAGGAGCACAACATGCCTGTTTTGCAAACTGGCAGATATGATGATATTTTGAACTCTCGAGCGAAGAGTGCCGAGGAAATGGGTATGAGTGGAGATTTTATGAAGGCTGTATATCAGGCTATCCACGAAGAGTCAGTTAGACAGCAGATAGAGGTCCTAAATAATCGTTTAAAATAATCGTTTATAAGATGAGAATATTGATTGTTGGAGCAGGTAAAATGGGAACTTTTTTCTCAGATTTGCTATGCTTTAAGCATACAGTTGGTATCTTTGATACAGATCCAATGCGTTTGCGTTTTACATTTAATGTGCAGCGGATGACGCAATTAGAAGAAATTAGAGATTTTAGTCCTGAATTGGTTATCAATGCAGCAACGGTAAAATATACAATTGAGGCATTTGAAATGATAATGCCATACCTGCCTAAAGATTGTATTTTGGCAGATATTGCATCCGTAAAGACAGGTTTGCCTGAGTTTTATACAGGTTGCAACCATCCTTATGTTAGCACGCACCCAATGTTTGGACCAACTTTTGCCTCGTTAAGCAATTTGTCAGATGAAAATGCCATTATAATTTCTGAAGGAGACCATCTCGGCAAGATATTCTTTAAGGATTTATATACTGAGTTGCATTTGAATATTCGCGAATATACATTTCTTGAGCATGATGAGGTGATTGCTTATTCATTGTCAGTTCCATTTACGTCAACTCTTGTTTTTGGAAGCGTTATGAAGCATCAAGATGCTCCAGGTACAACATATAAGCGACACATGACAATTGCGAGGGGCTTAATGTCGGAAGATGATTTTCTGTTAACGGAAATATTATTTAACCCGTTTACAGTTGGTAAGATTGATGAAATTCAAGAGAAGTTGGAGGCTCTAAAGAAAATTATTACAGAGAAAGATTCTGAAAGCATGGTAGAATATCTTGAAGATGTTCGTAAAAATTTAAAATAACAGGTAAAATAACTTTAGATAAAAGGGGTTCAACCTTTGATAGAATGTATCTCTCATTATGACTGGCTCGAAAATCCTTTAATTTTAAACGTTTAATAATTGAAAATAGAAACTGCAAGTTAAAAAATTTGTGGTATATTCTGGAATTAAGTAACTTTGTTGCCTAAATAATTAATAAACAAATACAACATTGGCACGAAAAAGAAAAGAGTTGCCTTTTTATGAAGGCGTAGAGATAGAGGCTGTTGCAGCCGAGGGTAAGAGTTTGACAAGAATAGGGGATATGGTTGTCTTTATTCCTTATGGTGCTCCTGGTGACGTTGTTGATATTAAGTTGGATAAGAAAAAACGCAATTATGCCGAGGCTCATATAGTTAATATGGTTAAGCCTTCGGAGATAAGGACAGTGCCAAAGTGCGAGCATTTTGGGGTTTGTGGCGGTTGCAAGTGGCAGCATCTCCCTTATTCGGAGCAACTGAAATTTAAGCAGACTCAGGTTTCGGATGCTTTGACAAGAATAGCAAAGGTGGAATTTCCTGAAATTAATCCTATTTTAGGTTCTAATGAAATATGGGAATATCGAAATAAGTTGGAATATACTTTCTCAAACAAATCCTGGATTTCTTTTGAAGATTTGCGTAGCGGCAAGGAAATTGCAGATAGAGATGCTTTGGGATTCCACATTCCTGGATGTTTTGATAAGGTCCTTGATATTAATAAATGCTGGTTGCAGGATAATATCAGCAATGAGTTGAGATTGTTTATAAAGCAGTATGTCAAGGAAAAAGGTTATACATTTTACGATCTCAAGGCGCAGACTGGTTTGATGCGTACTTTAATGGTTCGTGTTGTTACTACTGGCGAGATAATGCTTGTTGTTTCATTTGGAGAGGATGATCCGGAAAAGATAGAGGATGTTATGACTGCAATAGCAGAAAGGTTCCCGATGATAACATCTTTGCTATATTTGGTAAACCTAAAGGCAAATGATACTATAGGCGATCAAGAAATCATAACCTTTAAAGGGCGTGATTATATAGAGGAGAGAATGGAAGATTTTGTATTTAGAATAGGTCCGAAATCTTTCTATCAAACTAATTCAAAGCAGGCATACGAATTATATAAGGTTGTTCGCAGAATGGCTGGTTTAACTGGCTCTGAGTTAGTGTATGACCTATATACAGGTACTGGAACGATTGCAAACTTCGTTTCAAGAAAAGCAAGGCAAGTTGTTGGAATTGAGTATGTTCCAGAAGCGATTGAGGATGCAAAATTGAATTCCAAGGTTAATGGAATTGATAATACTCTTTTCTATGCTGGTGATATGAAGGACGTTTTGACAAATGAGTTTGTTGAGAAGCATGGCCGCCCGGAAGTGATGATTATCGACCCTCCAAGAGCGGGTATGCATAATGATGTTATTGATGTTATCCTCAATACAAAACCGCAACGACTTGTTTATGTTAGTTGCAATCCGGCAACGCAGGCGAGAGACCTTTCTTTGCTTGATACATTGTATAAGGTTACAGAAGTCCAACCAGTGGATATGTTCCCTCATACGCACCACGTGGAAAACGTTGTATCAATGGAACTGCGTTAAAAAATTATTTATTGAGTTTATTGGTGAGTGTGTGAATGTTTGAATTATAGTAATTCGGATTATTTGTAACGTTCTCGCCAATAAAGTCAGGAATAACATACTTTGTATTGCTGTCAGGCAATTCAATTTCCGCAAGGGTTATACCTTGCAAATCATCTAAAAATTCGTCAATTTCCCAGATAAAACCTTCAAATGGGACAATGTGGCGAATTTTTTTTATAACAGGAGGTTCGCAAATGTTTAATAATTCAGCAGCATCGGAAAAGGGAATCTCATATTCAAATTCTTTTCTGCTGTCAATCATGGTTTTTGTTTTGATAGTTATGAACCCTTTACTGTCTATAGTTCTTATTCGTATGGTTTTGCTTTTTTCTCGAGAAAGGTAGCCTTGAGAAATCGTGTGGCTTTCTGTTACCATGCCTTTAAAAGAGCTGTCTTTAACAAGGTATTTGTGTTCTATTTCGATATTCATAATTCATAGACAAAATAAAAGGTGTGTCAGGGTCTGTCCAACACACCTTTGTTGCTGTATTTATTTGAGTTTTTCGATAACCATTTCTATTGGGACTTGTTCTTGCGTACCGTTAACCATGTCTTTCAGCATGATTGTGTTGTTTTGCATTTCGGTTTCGCCGATTATTGCAACAAAAGGAATTCCACTATCGTTGGCATATCCCATTTGTTTCTTCATCTTTGCGTTTTCAGGGTAAAGTTCGCAAGATATACCGTGCTTCCTGAGTTCCTTGATATGCTTTAAAGAAGTTTTAGCTTCGTTTTCTCCAAAATTGACAAAGAGCAGTTTCGTTGCAGAAATAGTTTCTTTCGGGTACAAATCAAGTTGGTTAAGAACATCAAAAATGCGGTCTGCTCCAAAAGAAATACCAACGCCTGAAACATCATCTAAGCCAAATACGCCAGTTAGATTGTCGTAGCGGCCACCACCTGTGATACTTCCGATTTGAACGTCGTTAGCCTTTACTTCAAGGATGGAGCCAGTATAATAGTTCAATCCGCGGGCAAGAGAAACATCAAGTTCAAGAATAGAGTTGATTCCAAGTTCGTTAGTATTGTTGATAACGTAAGTCAACTCTTCGATACCCTTCATGCCTATTTCCGAGCTAGCAAGCATATCTGCAAGTTTGTTCAACTTTTCAGAGTTTGTACCTGCAAGTGTCAAGAGTGGTTGAAGTTTTTCAACGGCTTCATCGCTGATGCCTTTTTCTTTAAGTTCAAGATTAACATTGTCAAGTCCGATTTTGTCAATTTTGTCAATAGCAACTGTTATATCTATAATCTTATCAGGTTCGCCGATAATCTCTGCAATGCCGCTAAGAACCTTTCGGTTGTTAAGTTTTATGGTGATGTTAATTCCGAATTTTTCGAAAACTTCATCAATGATTTGAATGAGATCGATTTCATTGAAAAGAGAATTCGTTCCGATTATGTCAGCATCGCATTGGTAAAATTCTCTATAGCGTCCCTTTTGTGGCCTGTCGGCTCTCCATACCGGCTGTATTTGAAAGCGTTTAAAAGGAAACTGTATTTCGTTTCTGTGTTGAACGACAAAGCGCGCGAAAGGAACTGTAAGGTCATATCTTAAGCCTTTTTCAGATAGGGCAGAGGTCAACTTTGGGCAATTCCTTTCCAAGAGCTGCTCATCTGATGCTTTCTTTAAGAAGTCGCCAGAATTAAGTATCTTAAACAGAAGTTTGTCACCTTCTTCACCGTATTTTCCCATCAAAGTAGAAAGGTTTTCCATTGCAGGAGTTTCAATCTGATGGAATCCGTGAAGGGTAAAAACGCTTTTTATAGTGTCGAATATATAGTTTCTTTTTGACATTTCTTCGGGAGAAAAATCTCTCGTTCCTTTAGGAATAGACGGTTTTTGTGCCATTTCGTATATTTTTTATTTACTGCAAAATTAAGCAATAATATTGAAATAAGTATAATATGTAGAAGGTAATAATAAAAAACGGTTCCAGAACCTGAAACCGTTATATTCTTAGTGGTAAATGTTTTTAAGCATTATTACCAGCCAGCGGTGCAGGAATATTGAATACTCTTGTTGCTAGTTCTTTGTCGAGTTGGTAAATACCGAAACCATTGTCTCCAATTAAAGAAAGATGGTCAATGTATTCCTGTACATTTTTTTCTTCTTCAACCTGTTCGTCAACGAACCAAGTGAGCATACTTCTTGTCGCATAGTCATGCTCTTCTTCGGCTAAAGCATATAAGCCATTGATAAAAGAGGTTACCTTGCGTTCGTGTTCAAGTGTGCTTTTGAAAACATCAAGAGGGCTTGCCCAGTTTGTCTCTACAGCATCAATCGGTTTAAGAATTACGCGGCCCCCGCGGTTATGAACAAAGTTCATAAAAATCTCAGCGTGTGCTTGTTCTTCCTTGAATTGAACCTTGAACCAATTTGCAAATCCGCTTTTGCCTTCTGCTTCAAAGTATGCAGACATTGAAAGATAGAGATATGCAGACCAAAACTCTGCATTGATTTGAGCATTTAATGCTTCTTCTAATTTCTTGCTAAGCATAGTTTTTTGTTTTTTGTTATGGCAAAGTTACAATAAAAAAACGATAAAATAAATATTTTCATATTTGATTAAAAGGATTGGTTTTATAAACACCTTTTTATAGTCTTGTATCTATTAAATTATGGACCATTTTTTAAATTGTTTTAAAAAAATTGTGCAAAATATTTGGAACATTCAAAAATTATATATACCTTTGCACTCGAAATCAAAACGGTTCCATGGATGAGTGGCTTAGTCAGCGGTCTGCAAAACCGTGCACGGCGGTTCGAATCCGCCTGGGACCTCAAAAGAGATTATACTAAAGTATAATCTCTTTTTTTATTTATACCAGCCTAGTCCTGCCATAGCGTTACACAAAAAAGGGGGTCAGTAGATTTTTAGTGTGGATAACCATATAATTTAACAATACGGAAAAGGAAGAACTTCTTATCCGCAACACCTCTTAAATTAGCTCTGAACAGTTTGATTTTAACATTGAAAGATTCTTCCATCGCATTCGTTGAACGATTATTGTAGAAGTTAAGAATCTCGTCGTAGTGCTCATAGAATGTAGTGGCTATGACGTTGAATGAACGAAATCCAGCTTCTTCGACTTTGTTATACCATCGAGCCAAGGACAAACGGGCTGCATCCTTTATAGTGTTCTTTGAGAATATCATCCGCAGAGAATGGCAAAGGCAATATGCTTTCTTTATGTCAGGATATTCATTGAATAGTATTTCCGCCCTTTGTTTCTGCTTCTCAGTCCACTTGTCGGCAGACTTGAACAGCAGATAGCGTGAGCGTTTAAGCAATTCCCTGCAGGTGTCGCCGTTGGGGTATCGGTATGGAACATACTCCTCGTTGTTCAGCTTGGCTTCTTCCATCTCGTCGTTGGCCTGCTGGATGGCATTCCAGCGGTGCTTTATGCGAAGCTCCTGCACTGCATCACAGGCCAATTTCTGAATGTGGAAACGGTCGATGACGCGACTGGCTTTGGGAAATGCAGTCCTTGCAATCTTGCGCATGGAATCTGAAAGGTCAAGAGTCACTTCTTTAACGGCATAGCGGCTTTCCTCGTCAATTCGTTGTAGCACAGCTATTACATCCTCTGATTTAGTCCCCGCTACAACAGCTACCAGGGAACACTCTCTCGTAGAGGTGTTACGGTTGGTCACAAACGTATGCAGTTCACCGTTGGATAGTGACGATTCGTCTATGGCAATCCGAGGACCAATGTTGTCAGGGAATAGCAGCCACTCGTCTGCGTGTTCCAGTTGGTCCCGTATAGGAAAGTCTGTCACATTTACCAATACCGTTTATAGATATATATGTGATATTAGGATATATAATCACTTTATATAATATATGATGTTAGTTATAACTATTCTATTATAAAATCCATAAATTAATTGTAATTCGGCAAATTAATAAATAAATAGTAGCGTTTTAACTTCTTGAGGTTTTAGATTTCTGAACAAATCCTATGGCAGTACAGAAATATTCAAAAAATAAGCCGTAATGATATAAGTTCACTTATCACTTTTGAAATATACTAATAAAATAGGATAGGGGTATATAATCTACTAAAAAAAGGAATTTAGAAATTATGATATGCAAATATAAGCAGTTCTCAAATGTAAATTTTTTTTAATAAGCCACATTGGGTATAATTCAATTTGTAAACTGCGTACAATAGTTATTTGTAGAAATAGCAAGTAGTTTGCTAATGAGAATAAGCCTAAAAATATAAGTTTAACACTTTTATACATATAACACAAACCACACATAACCAATTAATTATGCTACAAATAATAAACTATGAATGTAATTAATGCAATCATTTGCTAATATTTAAACCAATGATTGAATAATGATTTGTAAGTATTTAAAATACAATGGAGTATAATACAAACTATAAATGGGAGGTTTAAATAAATATTGATTCTAAGGTTATTACTGTATTTTTTAATTTGCGTATGCGAATTCTATAAACTAAACTACGTATCTAAAAAGGTTTGCATAATAGAATTTAATTTTTTAAATTTGCAAATCCTAAATTTTGAAGTTTTTTAATATGAATATAGTAGAACGGTTGAATTCATTTCTTGAGCAATCTGGAATTACAAAGTCACAGTTTGCTGATAACTGCGATATACCCCGGCCTACAGCGTCACAGATATTAAGCGGCCGTAATAAAAAAATTAGCGATGATATTATTAGTAAGATCCATAATATATATCCTGAATTGTCAATTTCCTGGTTATTGTTTGGAGAAGGTGAAATGTTTGTATCTATAAATAGCGTACCTTCTTCTAAACCTTCTGAGATTCCTTTATTCTTAGATGCTCCTAACATCCTTTCAAAAGAATCGAAGGAAAAAGAGTTAAAAACCCCTGCGATGGCTGGTAATCTGGTGTTAGATAAAGAGATAACTAAAATTGTTGTGTTTTATTCAGATAATAGTTTTGAAGAATTTTATAAAAATATAAAATTATAACTTATAGACCAAAGTCAATCATGTATAAGCATTGCTGATATTGGCAATTTTAGTTGTTTATTCCCTCATAAAAATTCGGACAGTAATAGTTGCTACGTTCTACTAAGCCTAATTGGTAGATTCAAGAATTATGGCGTATCAATAATTGAACTTTGTCCAAAGGTTCTACAATCTTTTATGGGGACAGTCGATTTTTTAAGCATATTTACTAAAACATCTCAGTTTTTTATATTTAGTAACCCAAGTAACCTTTGTAGGGAATTTTATTTGACTCAGAATTTTCAGAAAAATAAGGGGTATGTTTTTCTATTTGCATCGAGAGCAATTTGAATAGCAAGACGCACGCATAGTTATTTTATATAAAAGTAAGGCTATAAATTTATGTTAATCCAAAATTCATGTGTGCTTCATTTTTGTTTTTATGGCAAAAGCCATTGCTGAAGGGTGGCTTTATATAGGTGTTTTATTGAGTATTTATTAGTAAAATATTTATTCGAATACAAAAATCATAATTTATATTATGTTAAGTAGGATGTGTGTCGATAATTGGAAATCCATTTCTTTTGTTCTTGACAAGTGATAACAAATCAAAACAGATTGTGGCTGTCAATTACTCAAGACATATAATATTTTCCAGATTCCTTACGGCAAAAGGCAATACTATGCAATTGACTGTTGTTCCCAACGACAATGTCACTGATGGTGCTAACGTATATTCAGCATCAATGGATGTGCTTAACGAGCATAACCCATTCAATGGCAGCCAAAACGATGACAATGGCAATCTGGTTACGACAACAGTTACTAACATTGATGCAGACGGCACTTATACCCTATCTGCTGACTCACCTATTAATGGCAAGAGAGTACTTACAATGTCGGCTGATGAGATAGCAAGCAGACAACAAGCAAGCCAACCGCAGACAGAGGAAGAGACTGCACCGCAGACAGAACAGAAGACACAATTTCAAGAGCAGACCGAGCAACAAAAACAACAACGGAATGAATATTCTATTAAGCACAATATTGGTGACAAGATTACTGTTGCTGACTACAAAAACGACCCAGTCACAATAACGATAACAGGCTTTACTCCTGACGGTAATTACACAATAGAAAGTGCTGGAGACTTGTGGCAAGAAGGGAATGGGAATGGCATTATTGAAATGAATGATGAAGATATTGATACTCGCATTCAGCGTCTGCAACAAGGACAACAATCGGTTCAGACCGAGCAACAAGGCGAGCAGGACTATGAAACTATGCAACCAGAGCAAGCATTCGACAAATTGGTTGCCGATATGGGTGGTGCTACTATTGCAGTGCCGATTGCAACTGCACAAATGGAGCAGGCAAAGGCTGAACTTGACAAGTTACAGAAGAAAGCACCTAAGTTAAGCGGTACACCAGCGGAGATGAAGCAGGCATTATCAGAACATAATGCGAAGATTGCCGATGCTCAACGCAAGTTGGATGCGTGGACTGCAATCAATGCAGTATGGCAACAACGCAGAGCAGATGAGCAGAAACGCATCAGAGAGGAAAACGACCGCAAGCAAGCGGAAGCGAGTGTCAAGGCGGTTGCAGAACTTGAAGAGCAGAAGAAGCAAGAGGCTGAAAAGCAAGCGGAACAAGACTATAGAAATGAACAAGGAAATGGTGCAGTAAAAGAGTCTCTAAAACGAGTACTTTCCGCTTCTTCTCTAAAATGGAGTAAGGAAAAGGCAAAAAATGGAGAACCATTTTTGATTGGAGAAAATGGCAACATAAATTTAGTTGACATACCGCAAGAGGTATTTGATAAGATAGGAATTAAAAAGTCTCCTTTCCGTCTTACTCCGTCAATGGTGGCTCATGTATTAGAACGGCATGACAAAGAATTAAAATTATCCTCTCCAGAAGATGCAGTAAATGCAATCCTTATGGTAATGAATAATTTTGACCATGTGCGAAAAGGAGAAAATAACACATTTATCTTCTCGGTAGAAGGAAGCCGTACAAAATCTGCAAGAAGAGCAGTTGCATTTGAATTGGAATACGACAAAGGTCAATGGATTGGAATTAAGACATTAGGTTATGATAAGGTTTCAAATCTAAAAGAGTTGACTTCGCTTTGGGAGAAGGGCGAGAATAATACTTCTGCTACAGGTGTTGCTACTGCAAATGTTTCTTCCGACCAGCCCTTACTTGGCAACCAGACTGACGGCATCGCTTCAAACCAAAAAGATGTCAACTCTGGCAGCAAAGATAGCGAATTGTTGCAGAAAAGCAAAGAAGATGCCGGGGAAAACAAGAAGCCACGGCTTGAAAAGGCAGATAGCAAGACAACCGAGGTTTCTTCAACGGATGCCCTACTCCGTGATGCACTTGCCGACGTTATGAGAGAAAGCGGTATTGAGGTCATTACCGACAACAATGAGGTTCAAAGGGTGCTTGACAGGGAGAATAAAAAAACTCCCCTCATAGGTCAGCCGAATCGCGCTAATGAGAAACCGACCTCAGGGAGTGTCCTCGCTTCTATTCGTAGAGATTCTTCCTCAAACCCTACGACCTCAAAGCAAGCAAGTGCAAAAGTAAAGAATGATACTCAGAGTGCCAAAAATAAAATCAAAAAATACTTTAACGGAGATTTTCTGATAAGTAAAACCGATGTAAATAAGGCTTTTGCTGATTTCGGAAAGATGTTTGCCATGCAAGACAAGGGTGGCTCTCGTTACTCTATATTGCAGACAAATAGCGGTAAAACGATTGCAATACGCATTTCAAACCATACTGCAAAAGGTGACAACTTTAAACAAGACAATGCCGATAGCAACCTAAGTATTGTTATAGAGCAATACAAGTATGACAATGCAACCGATAGCAATGTTGAATATACTGAAGTGACAATTCCTTACGAGGCATACCGAAACAAACCGACTGAAGTTATTGATGCTATTGTTAACGGAGTAAATGACACTTTAGCTGATAAGGAATTTTCTCTTAGTTCAGAACTGGGAACTGTTGAAAAGAAAGGAGGCGAACAAGCCAATACTGGCAACAAAAATGTTCGTTTCTTCCGCACTGCGAATGGCGAGGCTTACGGTTTTACTGTTGACGGAAAGATTTATCTTGACCCAACGATTGCCGGTGCTGAAACGGCTATACACGAATACACCCACCTTTGGGCAAGA
>UQLZ01000012.1 GCA_900541935.1 uncultured Prevotellaceae bacterium
GTTTGTATAATACATGAACAAAAAGAAGGTGCATCGCGCATTACGACACACCCTCACTGCAGTATAATTATAATACACTGATAATCATCCAAATGTAGAGACGAAATATATTTCGTCCGCCGTGAGCAATGGCGCATGCAAAAACGGCACCTTACTGTTTTCCGAAGAGGTCTTTAATGCCGCCGAGAGAACCGAGGATAGATGTTGCCTCGTATGGCATATATACTGTCTTATTGTCCTTGCCAGAAGTCATCTCCTTCAATGTCTCAATATACTTCACAGCAATGAAATATGCAGCCGGGTCTGATTTTGTGTCTTTCAACGCTTCTGCAATACGCTTGATAGCCTTTGCTTCAGCTTCAGCCTGCAATATCTTCGCTTCAGCCTCACCCTGAGCAATAAGAATCTGCGACTCCTTATCGGCTTTAGCCCTATTGACTTGCGATTCCTTTTCACCTTCAGACTCAAGAATCATTGACGATTTCTCTCCTTCCGCTTTCAAAATTTTCGCACGGCGTTCACGCTCTGCCTGCATCTGTTGCTCCATAGCATCGCGAACAGTTTCCGGTGGTGTGATGTCCTGTAACTCCACGCGGTTAATCTTAACACCCCACTTATTCGTAGCCTCATCAAGCACCAAACGCAATTTCTGGTTAATGGTGTCGCGTGAAGTAAGCGTTTCGTCCAATTCCAGTTCGCCGATAACGTTACGAAGCGTTGTCTGCGTCAATTTTTCAATAGCGTTAGGCAAGTTGTCGATTTCATAAACAGACTTAAAAGGGTCGGTAATTTGGAAATAAAGCAACGCATTTATACGTGTAGTTACATTATCCTTTGTAATAACGCTCTGTTCAGGAAAGTCATATACCTGCTCACGAAGGTCAATAACGTCGCTCATCTTCACTATGGCGAAATCGCCACGCGGACCTTTAACGGTCTGTCGGACATAAACCTGACGCGGACGGTCAAGAATAGGCCAAATGATATTGATACCTGATTCAAGAGTACTGTGATAGCGTCCCAACCGCTCGATAATCTTAGTCTCACTCTGACGGATAATCTTAACGCCGCTCATAACGAAGAAAACGGCTACAAGAATTATCAAACCAACAATAATCAATGTTTCCATACTATTTAATTTTTAGGTGTAACAGTCAAAATAATGCTGTCAATACTTTTAACAATAACCTTTTGTCCTTTGTCGATAACCATATCAGAAACGGCTTTCCAATCGTCTCCATCAATAGCCACACGCCCCGTTCCTTTTTTAGCATCAATGGCTTCAACCACTGTAGCCTCCCTGCCTATCAAAGCCTGAACGCCACTCTTTCTGCCACCACTCTTGCCTTTCATCAAGTGGTTCATAATAACAGGACGTATAAACACGAACGACAATAGAGAGGCAACGACGAAAGCCGCAGTCTGCCACCATAAAGAAGCGTCGAAAAACGCCGGAACAGCAGCCGCAATACAGCCTATCATCAGACATAGTGCAGCAACTGCCGTAGTCATGAGTTCAACAACGAGCAAAACGAGTGCTATAATAATCCAAATTAACCAGCCTTCCATATCACCCTACTGACGGTTACTCTGCCCCAAGAAGTCGAACGTATCTACATAAATCTCGGTAGCATAGCGTTTTATTGCATTCTTATCCTCCCACACACGGTAGCGGATTTTCCCCTCAACATAGAGTTTTGCACCCTTGCGAATATACTTCTCCGCATACTCGGCATTACGCCCCCACATAACGAGGGTATGCCACTCGGTTTTTTCGGGAACACTTATCCCCGAAGCGGTAGTATATGCCCTCTCCGTTGTCGCAAACGTAAAGGTTGCTACAGGCTTTTGGTCAACATACCTGATTTCAGGATCTTTGCCAACGTTTCCAATAAGTATTACTTTATTTACCGACATAGTATTTTTATTTTACAGATGCTTTAAGTCCTTCAATAACTGCAGTAGTAAAACCGCATTGCTCCATCTTATTCAGCCCTTTTATAGTCAGACCACCAGGAGTTGTAACCTTGTCAATTTCCGCTTCGGGATGCAAACCGCTTTTTTCAAGCAATTCAACGGCTCCCTTGACAGTCTGGATAACCATCTCCTTGGCCTGGTCTGGATATAGACCCAACTCAACGCCACCCTCCATAGCAGCCCTGACGTATCGCAATATATATGCCGTTCCACATGAGCACAAAGATGTTGCCGCACCCATCAGCCTTTCTTCTATAACTTCAACCTTGCCAAGAGCATTGAAAATAGCCTTAACAGTATCAACCTTTTCAGCACCTGCCACATTATGGGCAATAACGGTCATACTCTCGCCTATTGAGGCTGCCGTATTAGGAATAACACGGAAAACAGGCAGACCTTCGGGCATTCGCTCTTCATAGAAAGATATTGGCAAGCCCGCCGCAACAGTCACCAACGCCTGATTTTTCATCAACGGACGGATTTCCGCCAACGTCGGCTCTACAACCCACGGCTTTACAGCAAGAATGACAACATCCGCACCTTCAACAGCCTTGCAATTGTCAAGATGAGTAGTTACGCTTGGACAGTCATTCTTCAAACCGTCCAACTTACCCGCGGAACGGTTGGATACAGACAGTTCATAAATCTGCGATAAAATAGGGTCGGAGGCAATACCTCTCGCTATTGCCCCACCCATATTTCCGCAACCTAAAATTGCTATTTTCATTAACTTAGATTTATATTCAACTATTCAAAATCGCCAGTTGCTTCTGCTTCCGGTTCCTCGTCATCTTCTACGTTGATAACAGGTTCATCGCCCTCCTTATTGAACAACTGTTCCTTGATTTTTGCTTCCAACTCTTCTGCAAGTTCTGGATTTTCCATAAGGAGTTTCTTAACAGCATCGCGACCTTGTGCCAACTTACTGTCGCCGTATGAGAACCAAGAACCGCTTTTCTTGATAATGTCGAGAGCAACACCAAAGTCGATAATCTCACCTGTTCTGGAAACGCCTTCACTGAAGATAAGGTCAAATTGCGCTCTTTTGAATGGAGGCGCAACCTTGTTCTTAACAACTTTAACTTTTGTAAGATAACCAAGTATTTCCTCTCCCTTCTTGATTGGTGTTGATTTTCGGATATCGATTCTGACAGAAGCATAGAACTTCAAAGCATTACCACCTGTCGTTGTTTCAGGATTACCCCAAGCAACGCCGATTTTGTCACGCAACTGGTTGATAAAAATACATGTAGTCTTCGTCTTTGAGATTGTACCTGTCAACTTTCTCAACGCCTGTGACATCAAACGTGCCTGAAGGCCCATCTGCTTGTCACCCATAACGCCTTCAATTTCCGCTTTCGGAGTAAGTGCGGCAACAGAGTCAATAACAATAATGTCAATAGCAGAAGAGCGAATCAACTGGTCAGCAATCTCAAGAGCCTGCTCACCGTTATCCGGCTGGGCAATCCAAAGATTGTTGACGTCAACGCCCAACTTTTCTGCATAAAAACGGTCAAAAGCATGCTCGGCATCAATAATGGCAGCAATACCGCCCTGCTTTTGAGCCTGCGCAATTGCAAGAATTGCAAGAGTAGTCTTACCGGAAGATTCCGGACCATAGATTTCAATGATTCTACCGCGAGGATAACCGCCAACGCCCAAAGCATAGTCAAGACCGATAATACCGCTTGGAATTACTTCAACATCATCTATGCTGTCATCACCAAGTTTCATGATAGTACCGCGGCCAAAGTCCTTCTCTATCTTCGCCATTGCGTTGAGAAGAGCCTTCTGCTTTTCGCTTGTTACCCCTTCTGTTGCTTTCTTTTCTGATGCTTTCATATCTATTTCTTTATTTTTTCAATTGAAGAATTTGGTTTGCACTATCCTTAGTGTTAACCTTAGTAATAATGTCTTCAACAACGCCTTCCTCATTGATAAGGAATGTTGTTCTGACAGTACCCATATATTCCCTGCCTGCCATTTTCTTCATTTGCCAAACTCCAAACGCGTTATTTAATGCAACGTCGGTATCAGCTATAAGTGTGAACGGCAATTCGTGCTTGTCTGCAAACTTCTTATGAGAAGCAGCGCTATCTTTGCTAACGCCGACAATTTCATAACCAGCAGACTTTAATTCCGCATAGCCGTCACGCAAACTGCATGCCTCGGCTGTACAGCCTGGAGTATTGTCCTTCGGATAGAAATAAATAACCAATTTCTTTCCAGAAAAATCTGATGCCTTGACTTCCTTGCCTTCTGCATCAACTCCCAATATTTCGGGTATTCTATCACCTATTTTCATATCTTCTTTAATTTTATACTGCAAAGTTATAGACAATATGGGCAAAAATCAGACCCACACAAGTTAATTAATGTTTTAATTCAACTTTTTGCGTTGGTGGCAACTGCTCATTGCGGTTATTGACAGCCTCAACAACCTTCAAAGCAAGATTTCTGAAAGCCTCGCCTGATACAGTATTGTTCAACGCTGCTGGAACGCCCTTATCACCGTTTTCGCAAATGCCAGCAACAAGAGGAATCTGAGCAAGGGTGTCAACTCCCAGCGCCTCTGCAAGACGTTTGCCACCGCCGTTACCGAAGATATAGTATTTCTCATCAGGATGCTCTGCTGGTGTGAACCAAGCCATGTTTTCAACAATACCAAGGACTGGAACGTTAACCTTGTCGCTGCGGAACATACTGATACCTTTCTTAGCATCAGCAAGAGCAACCTCTTGAGGAGTAGTAACAACGATAGCACCAGTAATAGCCAAAGTCTGAACAAGTGTCAAGTGAATATCGCTCGTTCCAGGTGGCATATCAATAACGAAGTAATCCAAATCGCCCCAGTTTGCTTCTCCGATGAGTTGCTTGAGCGCATTACTTGCCATACCGCCACGCCAAAGAACGGCATTGTCCTTTTCAACGAGGAAACCGATAGAAAGCAATTTCACTCCATATTTTTCAACGGGCGCAATAAGGTGACGACCGTCAACCTCATCCATGTATACGGGTTCATCCTCAACGCCAAACATCTTGGGCATTGACGGCCCGAAGATATCCGCATCAAGAAGACCTACCTTATAGCCCTGCTCTGCAAGTGCAACAGCAAGGTTACTTGCAACAGTTGACTTACCAACGCCACCCTTACCAGACGAAACGCCAATAATATTCTTAACTCCAGGCAACATCTTCGCCGGCTTTGCAACATTCTGACGGAACTTAACAGCAATATTTCCCTGAATTTCCGTGTTTGGATTAACGTATGTCAAAATAGCAGTTTCCGCTGCTTTCACAACTGATTTGATAAATGGGTCGGTTGACTTATCAAAAATCAATGAGAAGGTAACCTTCATTCCATCGATTCTGATATCATCCTCAATCATTTCTGCCTCGACAAGGTTTTTGCCATTGCCAGGGTATCTAACGTTTTTTAGTGCTTCAAGAATTAAAGCAGGATATAATCTATCGTTCATAACGCAAATTTATTATTAAGAAAAACGAGAGTCCGTTTCAAGATATCCCCTTGAAAAACTCCTATATGTATCAAATTCTATTTCAATATCAGGCTCTTGAAGTTCAGTATTCTGGTCGAGGCGCCACTTGATATACTTGATAGTCAGCCCGCGGGCAAGCCATTGTTTCTCGTAGAATGTCTGAATTTCAAGAATATCGTCAGCAAGACCTGAATGGTACAGGTCATCGGTATTTACCTCAACATTGAATTTGTTCAGTTTAACCGAAGCATCGGTATATGCGTAAAGGAACGGACTGTCGGTCTTCAAGTGCATTATACCATTATCCTTCAATATCTGACGATAAATATTCATAAAGCGAACTGATGTTAGTCGCTTATTAACCTTTTTCATCTGCGGGTCCGGAAAAGTAATCCAAATCTCATCAACCTCTCCAGGTGCGAAAAATTCGGCAATGAGTTCGATACTTGTGCGTAGAAAGGCAACATTGGTCATTCCTTTCTGAACGGACTCTTTGGCTCCTGTCCACATTCGTGCGCCCTTGATGTCAACACCTATAAAGTTCATATTAGTGAACTTTTTCGCAAGACCCACCGCATATTCGCCCTTGCCACAACCGAGTTCAAGCACTATGGGGTTATCGTTATGGAAAAAGTCCTCACGCCATCTGCCCTTCATCGGGAAACCCTTTTCTTTTAACACGGAAAAAGGAAATTGGAAAACGTTTTGAAACGTTTCCATCTCGCTGAATTTCTTTAATTTATTTTTACCCATATTACTTAACGCCAAATTTAATAAATTTCACATTTCCATCAGCACAAACGCATCTAACAATATACGCTTTTGCAGAATATCCTGACAAGTCGAAAGAAACAGAAGGAGAATTAACCACCTTTTCAACAAGTATAATACCAGAAAGGTCAAAAATAGTAGCACCCTTCAAACCTGCATCTGCTGTAAGTGTTATAATATCGTCATTGACGGTAAATTTCACTTTTGAATAATCTATATTTTCTTCAACAAAAGAGCCAGAGAAGAAAAAGTCACGCCACTGATCTGCATTCTTATATGCAGCAGGACTGACAAGCGGAACTTCCAACTGAATTGCAGTCTTGTCAACATTTTCCCATACATCTTCTCCCAATACAGGGGGTACTACTGGCTTTGCTTCAAGCAGAGACAAAGCTTCCCAATCCTTGAAGGCTCCTTTGCCTATATACTCTACATTTTCGGGGATAACAAACTTAACTACTGAATGCCAATCCTCAAAAGCATAATCTCCTATTTTTGTTATAGTTGATGGAAGGAAATCATCTTCAAGCAACTGGTCCGTACTACCAAAAGCATAGTTGTTTATAACAGCGACTCCCTCAGGCAGCACTGCTTTCTCCAGCGCTGTACTATAAAAAAATGCACCTTCTCCAATAGTTGAAACCGTTTCTGGTAGGACAACTGCAGAAAGACTCTTCGTGTCGGCAAAAGCCCACGCGGAAATAACAGACAACCCTCGACATTCCTTAAGGTTAGCAGACACTATGCCACTTTCTTTAAAAGCACCTTCACCTATTGCGATTAAATCAACAGGAAAACCGACGACCCGCATTGCCTCACAACCAAGAAAAGCATACGCACCAATAATTTGCACCGCCGGCATTTTAACTTCATTCAAAGTGACACACTTGCTAAAAGCATAGTCACCTATCTCCGTAACTCCAGAGCCCAAATTTGCACTTACAAGCAATAAATCACCAGAAAAGGCATAATCGCCAATCTCACGAACGCTCTCCGGGATGCTTATTGAAGAAAGACTTAAACAACCTGCAAATGCTCCGTCAGAAACACTAACAAGAGTACTTGGGAGCAAAATTGTTTCCAGGGGCATACCTGCAAAGCAACCTACCGGCAACTCGTTTGCACCATAATTAAGCATATTTGCAAAAAGATACTCCTTACCAGAATATGCCTCCACTTTTGCATTGGTTAAGTCAAGATGCTTCAAAGATGTCATATTAGATGCTATGAAGTGGAAATCACGCGCATCAACAGAGCCATCAATAACCAAATCTGTCATAGTTGAAACATCTGTTGCTTCCATAGCAGATTCCAAACCTCCAGGTGTTACTGTAATTCCGTATGACTTCCAAACTAAAAGCACAATAGCCGATAAAATTAATATCAGTTTTTTCATCCTTTAAATTTTCAATTTTGCGTAAAGTTACAAAAAAACAATTTTCTAAAAGAAAAATATTTGAATAATCACATTCTTGAATCTATGTGAATTATATTGTTTACAAAAAAGAGACCTCTGAGAGCAGATTTCGGCAACTCAATATCGTCATAATTAGGATTCTCACTCCGCAAGATAACCTTATCATCATCGGCGTGGCGGCGCAGATACTTCACCATTCTGTAATCTTCGAGAAGAACGACATATATCTGACCCCAATATATAACTGAAAGGTCATTTATTTCCCTCACGGCGATATAGTCACCGTTATTAATAACCGGCGACATACTATCACCACTGACGCGGACAATTCGGCTATCCCGAGTAACACCAGGGACACTGACATGTCCTATAATATTATCATCGGCAAAAAGCATCTCGCGGCAAAAATGCCCCGCAGTAACGTCAATATCATATACTGGTATTCCAGTGCGACGCTCCTCCATTTCGCCAACTATGATTGTTGACGGACGGTCATTTTTTGCAAATGGAACGCCATCTCCTTTCAAAAGCCAATCCTTTGATATTCCCACGTTGACAACTATCTTATTTATAAGAGAATCACTTACCTGCAACTTCCCATTCAACTGTTTGGAAAAATTGGAAACGTCTGTCCCTATACGGTGAGCAAAGGCATTTTGCTTCATTCGCATCTCCGACATCAGGTACTTAATTCGGCTGATTATCTCTTCTTGCTCCATAAATTAAATTTTTCCGCAAGTTACCATTAAATTGGTATATAACCAAAGAAATTACCACATTATATAAAATTAGCACCAAAAAAAGAGTCACATTACCCAAAAGATAATGCGACCCTTTAAGGTGTATTTAAGGAATTTCTATTCAAGAGCCCCTAAGATATTTTATTTACCGTGACGGAATGTAGCAGAAAAACCAAGTACAAAATTTACTTTTGCTGTACTAACGGGTATTCCTTGCTTGCCATACTTGAACGGGATATAATCCGCTCCCAAGAAGAAATTAAATCCTTTAGGGCAGAAATTAAGCAGAACGCCTGCTGAATGCCCGAAATTTGATGTTGAACCATTGATAGTTGCATGGAACCATGAGGCTGGACGGAAATTAACAGAAGCCATTAGTTCTGTCCATTTTCTCGGCTTTCCAAGACGCGTTGACGAGAGCAAGCCAAAACCGATTTTATTATTTAAAATGCTATACTCCGCACCAATATTCAAAGTTGTTGCCAACGATTGTGTACTCTTTGCTTTTTCCTCATTCTGGAAGCGGATAAGTTTCTTCAAATCCTCCTCCAACTGGTCCGCTTCCTGGTCAAGAGCCGACTCGCCTGTAATAGGGTCATCTTCAGCACCAATATGGTGAAAACCGTCATATACGAAAGCGTCAGGATTAACTGTTGCATTTGCTCCCTTCCACGAGATAAAGCCAATATCAGTCAATGATGCAGATAAAGTCAAATTGTCAAGCAAGTCGTACGAAGCACCGAGGTCAATGCCTATACCATTACCAGAAACACCGATAGTTCCGAAATCAATATTATCTATTTCTCCATTACCTTTGTATGCTATATCTATAGCATCGGTTGTAAACATACTACCAGCTTCACGAAGGACCCACCTGTCTTCTGACATCTGAACATTTATATTCTCAACCAAAGCATCGGCACGTCCCAAACCTGCTATATATTTAAACTTAGCACCGATACGCAACTTTTCCGTTAACTGATGCGAATGCCCCAACGCCAACTCTACATAATTGGTTGACGTCAATCGCAAATCATTTATATCATAAACAGTTGGCCCACCGTTTACCTGACCGATTTTTGCAAATTCAAAAAGTTCGTATGGCAAAACAGCACTTGTATGCGAGCGCACTCCAATATTAAAAGTATTAAAACCGCCCCAAGCCTTAAAACCGAACGATATAACGTCAAGGTTTATATTTGCCTCAATTGCATTTCTGCTTTTAAGTCGGCCAAGAAACTCTTCACTCGAAACAGAACTATTCAATCCGGTAACAAGTTCTCCATTACGGGGGAAAAGGAAATCATCTATCCCAACGTTTGAATTCGCACCAATCTGGAAATTTCCCAACGCAGGAATGCTGACGTAATTGAAGCCAGGCGTAAACGCAGGGTTGAGCAAATGACGGTTCGGCATATTATCCATAAAGTACGCCGAATGCGGTGCCTGAGCAAAAGCCGACATGGCAAACACAACAGACACAAGCGACAGTATATATTTTAAATTTTTATTCATCTCTAATAAAATCTTTATTTATCTTCCCTAATATCAACTCCATTCGGCAACTTTGCCCTCATTTTCAAATAAAGATACTGCGCCGGTTTAAGCACTATTGACCCAACATTGGAATTGCCATCTACTTTCAACTCTATCTTGTCAAGACTTTCCAAAGCCCCAGGCTTCAACTCCCTAAACGCAATATGCTTAGGCTGTGAAGGAGCATTCTCATAACCTGGGTCAAGAGAAATTTTTTCAGTATATTCAAGAACAGACGACATATCATTACCATAAATGTCAACAGGTAAAATATCAACATCCAAAGCAAGAGGAATGGTACTAAAGATATCTGCATACACCTCCATAGCCGGCACCTTATCGGCAATATCTGAAAGGTCTGACTCAAATTATCTATCTCCTCACGATAAATTATGTGCGATCCTGCTCCCAAATCAAAAGGAACATCAACGACATAATTAGCCTGAGAATTATACGACTTGCCCAATTCAAAGAAATGCTCTTGCGACTTGTCAACGTCAATGCTTGTGCGGATTGAAACTGTCAAAGGAATCTTTCCAACAATCTTGTTTAGATTATCAACAATAACCCTATCGTAGCCTTGCGGAATCGCCAATGTCTGTGAATTTGTAACGTATAAGCGAGAAACCGACGGAATACCATAATCAATAGCCTTGGCTACTTTAATAGGCACAGCAACCTGCTGGTTTATAGGGTTTCCTGCCTTATCTTGAGCGGTCAACAAAAGTTGAGCATCAAAAGGCACACCAACAGGATTAGTAACCTCCACAGCAAAACCGACGATATTGGCATTAACGTCTGTTTTTCCATCCATAAGTGCCTCAGGCAAGTTTCGCAAAAGGATTTCGCTATCTGAGATAGCAATATTTGTATTTATCGTACCTTTTATCCTTGAAACGTAAAAATCTGGGATTTCGAAAGAAACTGTCAACTTGAAATCACTGAAATCGTTGGAGGCAACTCCTTCTCCTACAGCCGCCAACTCTCCATCGAAACTCATTTCACTAACAAAGTGCAACTTACCGTCAACAACCTTAGGAATTCTCTTCAATCCGGTAATCTCAAGAGGAATACGCATATCGCCAAGTGCATCAAATTGCCTGGTAAAACTAAGCACATTTGTAGCATAATCTAAACCTTCTATCCCCGGCGAAAAAACAAGCGCCTTAGGCAAGTGTATCGTAAAGTTCTCCACTCTAAGGTCACGCAATTTGGCAAAAGCAGCAGGATTGGCAAGGCTCAAATCCAAAACGAGCTCGGTGCGAATAGGCTCAATCTCGATAGCAGAAAGGCTCTCTACCTCAGTTGGAACTTCCTCATACTGGTCAATAGTCATTACCTCAGAAAAAGGCAAAGAAATTGGCAAAAACTCTATTGGCTCACTACCAATACCACCAACGCTTAAATCTGTAACAACAGGATCTGGATTTAATCCAACAATATGAATGCGGTCTACTTTCGCAATATTCATATTCATCGAACCACTACTTTGAAGCGCATAAGCACCATTTTCATCAACCTTTAAATTTCCCGACAATTCAATCGCTCTCTCCAATCTCAAAGTATCAGTTGTTCCGACTGGTAACGACATGCTTCCCCCTACAGTAATATCAGTAGAAACATTCGACAAATCATAAGTCTCATCACATGCACTTACACTTACCAACCCCGCAACAGAAACTAACACAAATGCGACTTTTTGCATAAATTTCTGACACAAATCATAAAATGTTTAAAAAATTAATAACTTTTTTCAAATTTGGGTGCAAAGTTATTAATTTTCCGAGAAATATACAAAGAAACTTATAAGAATAAAATAAAAATTCAAAAACAATAATATAAAAGAGGCCACGCATAAGCGCAGCCTCTTTAAAAAGTTTAAGCTTGAACTAACTATTTCCAACCAGGGTTTTGATCTTTACTACCACTATTATCAAGTTGTTCTGAAGGTAGTGGGAAGAAATAATATTTCTTGTCAAACTTACGAGTTGCCTTGCAAGCAACGATATAACCGTTTTCTGTTTCGCCACTCCAATTGATACCTGTCAAGTTTGCTCCACGGTTAATGTTTGGATACTTTTCGCTATCAAACTTGTCAAGTTGGTGCCAGCGAACCATATCCCAGTAACGATACCAGTTATCAAGCATCAATTCGCAACGGCGGCAACGACGAATTTCCCAAATAAGGTCACTTACGTTATGATTATTTGCCGGGTCATGAGCCGGAGTCATTGTCAAACCAGGAAGACCACCACGAGCCAGCAATTTGTTAACTGTTGCTTCAAGATCTGTACCATTAATAGTACCAAGTTCAGCCTTTGCTTCTGCATCATTCAAATAAATAATCGCAAGCCAGAAGATTGGAGCATCTGTATAAGCAGTACCGATATTTTGGCGATAGTGAACAGCAGTCTCATCATCGCCCAACAAATCTGAATAGAACTTCTTGATTGTATAACCAGTTGAAGAAGTCATTTCTGCAAGACCAAGTTCCGGTGCACGAGAGTATCCATAATCCTTAACTGCAACATAAGGGTCAATCAAAACGCTTAAACGCTTGTCACGTTGAGAAAGCATCTTCTCGATTGACAATTTACCGTTCTTGATTTCTACTTTATCATCTGTATCCATAGTAGTAGTAGCAAGAGGCTTACCATCGAGGAACAAGAAGGCATCAATAGCATCTTTAGTGATACCAAATTGTATAGAAGAACCTGTAGTGTAGTCAACAGTTGAGTGACCTTGAACATCTTTAGCATAGTTACGCCAGAAAATAACTTCCTTATTTGTTGAAAGGTCTATTGAATTGTAAACATCTCCATAGTTCTCTGAGAGAGAATATTTACCCATCAAAACCTTATTAACTTCTACACACTTTTGTAAATATGCTTTAGATCTTGCTTCATCCGGACCCTTACCTGCATTGTCTTGAGCATTGCGATATTTGCAATAAGTACCTTCATATAAGCAAACATCTGACAAAATAGCACGAGCCAAATCCTTACTAAATTCGTTTGCA
Source organism: uncultured Prevotellaceae bacterium (assembly GCA_900541935.1). Lineage (GTDB taxonomy): Bacteria > Bacteroidota > Bacteroidia > Bacteroidales > Muribaculaceae > Limisoma. Next base: position 12,961 of record UQLZ01000012.1, read on the forward strand.
GCACTTTCTGCCGTAATATTTGTTATTGCATATTCCAAATCCTTAACAATGTTGTCCACAACGACATCACGATCAGTCCGTTCTCCATAAACTGTTGGATCATTTGTGTCCTTTACAACTGATTCTTGCCACTGAACATTGCCAAAATAGCGAACCAATTGCCAGTATTCCCATGCTCTATAAAGACGGGCTATGCCAATAAAGTTCTCTTTTTGTGGACTTTGAATTGTTGAGCCCTCCAATCCATTCAAAGCATAGTTAGCACGGCGCACTTCTGTAAAGGATGCTGACCAATATGAGTTAGTACCTGGCTCCGAAGTAAAGTACCAGTCGTCAAAGTCTGCATCTGCTTGGTCATCTCCAACACTCTTGAAATAAGACCATCCTTTAATATCGCCATGTCCATAGCCCGTAAAGTCAACATAGAATTTATTAACGTAAGTCTGAACGTTACTTGCACTATTCCAAAATTCCGGGTTGTTAACAAACTCGTCACGTGGAGACATGTCGAGAAAATCGTTACAGCCTGTAAGGAACATTGCTGATGCGGCTAAAGCGCATATAATTGATTTTTTCATAATTTCTAAAATTTAATCGTTTAGAATGTTAATTGAAGACCAAATGACCAACTTCTTGTTACAGGGTATGTACGACCCCATACACCATTACCATAACCACCTTGACCTGCATTCATTTCCGGGTCAACAGGGAGGTCACCACTACCTTTGTGAAGCAAGCAGAGGTTATCAACGCTCGCATAAAGTCTCAACTTTTCAATATAAGCCTTCTTTGTCCATTCTGTTGGCAATGTATAACCAAGAGTAATATTCTTCAAACGAAGGTATGACATATCAACCAAGTATTTTGTCTGAGGGTAGTAGTTATGTTCGCCACCTTGACCTGCAAGACCCTTAACATTACCAGCAGCCTCATTACCTGGGTACAAGCATGGGAAATCATTATCTTCACTAATGTTAATAATTCCGTTAGCCGGGTCATAAACATTATACTTAACTTGGTTAGCATAGATAGCAACGTCAGCATCACGCATCATCGGGAATACGAAAGAAGACTGAGTCCACATATCACGCTTGCCTACACCTTGGAAGAAGAAGTCAAAGTCAAGACCTTTCCAAGCACCACCTATGTGGAAACTGTATTCATAGCGAGGAAGTTGGTTACCAATAACCTTCAAGTCACCTGTATTGCCAACTGAACCAACAGCAATTTCGTTACCATTAGCGTCTTTCTTACCAGGGACACCGCCTGTAATTACACCATCACCATCCAAATCCTTGAACTTGATGTCACCAGGACCATATACGAAGTTATCTGTTTGAATACCTACCTGTGATGCTACACCAGGAGCATAACCTGTTATATTGCCATCCTTATCGTATGTAAAGTCATCTACTGTGAAATAGCGGTCTGTTTCAAAGCCCCAGATATCTCCCCAATTTTGACCAGCATAAGCATGAGTTGGATCGCATGGATGACCAACTTGGCGAGAGTCGTTACTCCACTTTACAACCTTAACCTTAGCATCACCAATATTAAAGTTTGCATACAAACTCAAGTCCTTAGTAAATTGGCGACGAAGTTGCAAAGAAAGTTCCCAACCGCGAGAGCGAAGTTGACCTGCATTTGTGAGAGGAGTCTCAGCACCAACAGAAGAAGGAAGAGCCTTACCAGGAGCAAGCATATCCTTAGTATCACGTTGGAACCAGTCAAAACCAAGAACGATTTGATCATTGAACAAACCAAGGTCAAGACCTATGTCAAGAGTTGAAATACGCTCCCAAGTCAAAGATGTTGATACCCATTGTGGCATATCGAATTGGTTAACTTTGTTACCTTTTGAATCCAACCAATATACTTTACTTTGTGCTACAGGAGCAATCTTTTCAACAAACATCCAATCACCAATAGCCTCATTACCAATTTCACCATAAGAAGCACGGATCTTAGCGTTATCCACAACATGCTTGATTGGCTCGAAGAATGATTCCTCACTGATACGATAACCAAGAGAACCAGAAGGGAAGAATGCCCAGTGGTCATTTGTTGGGAAACGAGAAGAACCATCATAACGTCCGTTTAACTCAAACAAGTACTTGCCCTTATAGTCATAATTGATACGGCCAAAGTAACCGGCAGAAGCACGGTCATTAGCAGCAGAGTTGATAGCCCATTTAGCAGGGTCACCGTATGTCAAATCAAGGTCTGGCATAGTCGGGTCATACAATTTTGGACGCTCTGCATAGAAATAATCGTAAGTATATTTTTCAGCGTTAACACCTAACATAACATTCAAGTTATGAGCCTCATTCCATGTATGATTATAGTTTGCATAAGCATTGACTGTCCATGTATTTGACTTGCTATTGTCTCTCCATGTATTTGAATTGCTTTCTGTAACAATGTAAGTTGGAGTAGTACCCAACCAGTTGTAACCATAAACTGGAACATCAGCACTCCTTGAGTTCATGTTAGCAATTTCGTATGAGAAGTCAGCATTAACAGTCAAGTCCTTAGTTATATTAGCCTTTGCAAATGCTGTCATTCTAACAACGTCACGGTTAATGACCTTGCGGGAAGCCTGCTTTTGCATTGCGATAACACGGAAGTCATAACCGTCAATAGTACCTGATGGGATAAAGAAAGAACCCCAACGCCAGATATACTGGTATGGGTAGTTATATGAATCTGCCTTTGAGAACTGACGACGTGAGAATGATACACGAGTACCGAATGTCAACCAGTCGGTAACATCTGTCTGCATATTGAACTGTGCATTCCATCTCTTTCTTGTACTTGGGTTGAAAGTCATCAAGTCATCCTTAGTATTAAAGCCGAACGAGCCATAATATGTAGTTCTACCGCTTGAACCGCTCAAAGAAACATTATGGTTCATTGAAGGAGCAGCATTATTATACCAAATGTCTTGCAAATCATAATCAGCATAATACATCGGCTGACCACCTATAAATCGATAGTCACCAACGTTGTTTTCATCAACGTATGGACGCATAGGACCGTATCCTCTCTTCCCTCCAGGGTTCTGCTGCTGCCATTTTTCTGCATACGGGAGCAATTTATCAAAGTACATACCGAAAAGTTCAACTGCTCCAGCTCCAGCTCTTGCCTTTGCCATCATTGAAGACTTCAACTGAGTAGGAACATCTGGGAAGTCTGGCAAATAAGTTGCCTGATCCCATGCAAAGTTTGCATTATAATTAACTTTAACGCTATCACCTTTCTTTCCAGACTTTGTAGTCACCAATACCACACCAAAAGCAGCACGAGCACCATAGATTGATGAAGATGCGGCATCCTTCAAAACAGAAATAGAAGCAATGTCTGAACCGTTAACGACTGAAAGGTCCTCTACCGGAACGCCATCAACAACAATAAGAGGTGCTGATTTCTGGTCATTACTCAAAGTACCCAATCCACGGATTGATATAGAAGCGTCACTATTCAAGTCACCACTATTGCTCATGATAGTCAAGCCCGGGACAGAACCTTGCAAAGCCTTTGTAACATCAGCCTCAGGTCTTGAACCGATTGCCTTGTCCATATCAACAGTAGCTACAGCTCCTGTTAGGTTAACTTTTTTCTGTTGACCGTAACCAACAACTACCAATTCTTCAAGAAGAGCATTATCTTCCATCAAAACAACTTCCATATTGGAAGAAGCCTTCACCGTTTTAGAGCCGTAACCAAGATACGAAATCTGAAGAGTCGCTCCAGGTGCAGCTTTAAAAGAGAACTTACCATCCAAGTCAGTTGAAACGCCTCTTGTCGTACCTTTTTCAACAACGCTGGCCCCGATAATAGGATTTCCAGCCTCATCCTTTACGACACCAGAGACAGTAGCAGTTGCCTTAGAGGTAGCCACAACTTGCGGAATAGGAGCAGCGCTAACCTCGCTTGCACCCATACAGCCTAACAAACACATTGCAACAGATGCCGTTGCAATAAATTTCCGATTCGAAAATTTCTTTCGTTCAGCAAATTTGTCCATAGTGATCCAAGATTAAACTTATTTATTTGTTTATTTTTGTTAATTTCACCATATTTCCCCGCACCTTCTGTCTTTTGTGTTTTTTAACATAAAAACACCCTTATTGGTGCAATCGTTGTACAAAAATACGACACTTACTCTACATAAACAAACTTTTTATATACTTTTCTAAACAACTTCTAAACAACTTTTAAAACATTGTTGTATAAAAGTGTTACATAATTATGTTTTTCAACATAATACTCTTTGCTTTTATTAACAAAATTGACTTCTGTACCAGGCAAATAAACAATGACCACAAAACACTAAGAACATTTCATTAAATAAAAGCAACAGCATAAAATTTGACAAAGACACACAAAAAATATAATTTTGCAAAAACTATAATAATGGAAAAACTAATTGACAGAATAATGCAGGACGGCCGCTCTCTGCCTGGCGGAATCTTGAAAGTTGACAGTTTTCTCAACCACCAACTTGACCCGAACTTAATGTTCGACATAGCACAGGAATTCAAAAAACGCTTTTCGAACATTAAATTCAACAAAATCGTAACCATCGAAGCAAGCGGCATCGCCCCAGCAATAATGATGGGCTACATTCTACAACTCCCGGTCGTTTTCATCAAGAAGAAGCAACCAAAGACGATGGAAGGCATGCTGATTTCTGAAGTTCACTCTTTTACCAAAGACAGAAAGTACACAGTCTGCATCAGCAACAACTTTCTGACAGCAAACGATCATGTCATTTTTATTGACGACTTCCTTGCTTACGGCAACGCAGCATTGGGCATGATTGACCTTGCAAAACAGGCTGGTGCAACAATTGAAGGTATGGGATTTATCATTGAGAAAGGCTTTCAAGGTGGTGGTGACAAACTTAGAGAAATGGGTTATAACGTTCAAAGCCTTGCCATCATTGACAGTCTCGACGACTGCAAGATAACTTTAAGAAAGTAATTCACAACCCATTATGTAGGGACGCTTTGAGCAAAAGCGTCCGCAAACCGTGCCGTTTTTGAGAACGTTTCTGCATGGCCGGACGAAATACATTTCGTCCCTACTGTTCGCTGATTGTCAACGAACTATAAACATGCTGCCATACACTTGGTGCGTCCTCAATATGTGCCGTTACAGACTAAAAGCCAACTATAAATACAAGCAACCGCCACCTGCTTTGCAGATGGCGGTTGTTTGTATCCTAATCAAAAAGCGACCCTTGCGAGGAAACATGACTCTTCCCGAGATGACTATAGGCAAGCATCGTAACCTCCCTGCCCCTCGGCGTTCTCTTTATAAAGCCCTCCTTTATAAGAAACGGCTCATAAACCTCCTCAACAGTTTCAGCATCCTCACCCAACGCGGTGGCAATGGTAGTCAAACCAACAGGACCGCCGTTGAACTTGTCGATTATTGTTGTTAAAATCTTATTATCAATTTCATCAAGACCATACTTGTCAATATTCAGAGCCTCGAGTGCAAACTTGGCAATCTCATGGTCAATGGATCCGTTACCCTTTACTTGAGCAAAGTCGCGTACTCGACGCAAAAGAGCGTTTGCAATACGTGGCGTTCCACGGCTCCGCAACGCAATCTCCGTTGCGGCTTCGCTGGAAATGGGAACATTGAGCAACCTTGAAGAACGCTCAACAATACGCTTCAAGACAGAATGGTCATAATATTCAAGGTGACAGTTAATACCAAACCTTGCTCGCAACGGCGGAGTGAGCAAACCACTGCGGGTAGTTGCACCCACCAGTGTAAACGGCGAAAGATTCAACTGTACGGACCTCGCGCCAGGTCCCTTATCAATCATTATATCAATACGATAATCCTCCATTGCAGAATACAGGTATTCCTCAACAACTGGATTAAGTCGGTGAATCTCATCAATGAACAGGACATCATTCTCCTCAAGAGAGGTAAGGACTCCAGCCAAATCCCCAGGCTTGTCAAGAACGGGACCGGAAGTTACCTTAAAGCCTACCCCCAACTCATTAGCAACGATGTTGCTCAGCGTTGTCTTTCCCAATCCAGGAGGGCCATATAATAATGTATGGTCAAGCGCCTCGCCACGCATCTTTGCCGCCTGCACAAAAATACGGAGATTTTCGATAATCTTATCCTGTCCGTTAAAGTCGTCAAACTCCAACGGACGCAAGGCACGCTCAAACTCTTTGTCGCTGTCAATGCGACTTGCTCTTATATCAAATTCTTCAGGCATTCTTATTCAAAACCCTTTCTACCTTATTTAATATCATTTCCGGAGTAATGCCATTAAGGCAGGCATATACGCCTTTAACGCACGGCTTGTTACCAAATACCGAACACGGACGGCATGGCAAATCCAACTGCACAATATTTTCCGGGCTCTGCTTCCAGCCTGTGAAACCGCAATAAGGGTGAGTTGCTCCCCACACCGACACTACAGGCAACTTGACAAGCGAAGCCAGATGCATATTTGCCGAATCCATAGAAATCATAACGTCACAGCAACTGAGAAGAGATAATTCCTTATGGAATCCGTGACGCTTGTTAGCCATCGAAACAACATTACCATATTTGGATTCCCAATCGGCGAGAACCGCTTTTTCACTGTCGCCGCCTCCAAAGAGGAATATTTTCATATTTGTGCGTTGCGAAAGACTTGCAACTACCTGCTCCATTTTTTCAACAGGATAAATTTTGCCTGTATGCTTAGCAAACGGGGCTATAGCCACCCACTTGTCTCCTGATTTCTTAGGCTCGGTAACATCTGCAAAAACCGCCTCATCAACAACCTCTACAAAAAGCGAATCAAAATTCTCTCCGAAATCAAAACCGAGTCGGTTAAATGTATCGTAATACCTGTCACGGGACGTGCATAACTGGTGCAAATCCTTATGGTTCTGGCGTGTCAAATGACTCTTCTCTCCCCTGCCCTTATGGATATGCCTTACCGGAATACCCCGCAATCTGCAAGCAGCACCAATAACAAAAGTTCGGATAACGCTATGCAAATCAACGAAAGCATCAATGTTATACTCTCGGCAAAGGTCTTGCGTAAGCCGCAACATTCCAGCAACCCCATGATACTTTTTCTTTACATCAACACCTATAACAACAAGGTTTTCGGGAGCACCAATAAAGAGCGAGGCTGCAACAGGCTGGGTAATCATAACGAACCGCATTTCCGGATAGCAGCGGCACGCTGAATAAACCACAGGAATAGTCATAGCAACGTCCCCCAATGCGGAGAACCTTGCTATGAGTACATTTTTATATTTTATTTGCTTTTGCATCAAGCAATTACATATTTACTTCTTTGCGTAAAGCACTGGGTTAGTATCAGCGTCGTTGTACATCTTCATTTGTTTGTACACCTTCATATACTTTCTACCTGCAGCAATATCGTCGATTAGTTGGCTGATTGCTGTTGACAAATCTTGCTGTTGCTCAAGAAGAACCGCCAACTTGGCAGAGCATTTAGCAATGTGCTGTTCAGAAGCGTCTGTTCTTTCAACCTCCTGACGCATGTGATAAATCTTCAACGCAAGAATTGACAATCTGTCAACCGCCCACGCAGGACTTTCAGTATTGATAGTTGCATCAGCAGCAGGAGTAACATCCTTATACAACTCACGGAAATATGTATCAATATCCTCAACCAAGTCTGTTCTGTCCTGGTTCGACTTGTCGATACGGCGCTTCAAGGCAAGAGCGGCAACCGGGTCAATATTCGGGTCACGAATAATGTCCTCCATGTGCCATTGAACGGCATCAATCCAATTCTTGCGGAACAAAATATCTTCAAGACTTCCTGCAACGTACGGATTTTCCGGAGTTGCATCTATATTGTCAAATTTATGGTAGTGCTCTGTTGTTTGTGCAAAAATATCAAGGCACTTAGTCACAAATGTATTCATAATGCTTATTTTTTTGTTTATAAATGCAAAGTTAGCATTATTCTCAATATTTCAAAAAAAATCGCTCAAATTCGTCTTCAATCGGGAAAAACGCCCACACAAAAACCGCTTCCACATTATCTTTTAAACAGCCTGCGTTTTCAGTTCTCAATACAAATTTTATTTATTATATTTGTAACGCGTTAATACTGATATAATATGATTGGTTTTTTACTCAAAATAATTGGTTACGGGGTTTTGATAATTGGGATATTGGGACTATTGCTTTATATGATAGACCTTATCCGTTTCGGCATATCTAAAGACGGAAAAGTGGCTCCACTCCCTTGGTGGGTCTTCTGGCGACACTAACGATTTCCTTCAAAAAAGCCACATCAATATCAGAAGAATTTAACAGATTATATTTTTTGATTATGAAAATACTACATAGTTATTTAAATCTTTCTTCTGAATCTTATTCCTGCCTTCATAAGAAATAAATTCGGCATCTATGGGCAATAAAACGGCTGCAATTTATTAATTTTGCAGTTTTAAAACTAAAATAATGAATAAGACAAACATCGCACTTGTTGCAAAGAAATACCTTTTGCCGTTTATACTAATCACTTCCCTATTCTTTATGTGGGGTGCGGCAAGGTCTATCCTCGACGTTCTAAACAAGCATTTCCAAATTTTATACGACATCACCAAAACCCGCTCTGCCCTTATGCAGGCGATGGTTTACGGTGCTTACTTTCTCGGTGCAATACCTGCCGGTATCATGATTAAAAAGTACGGCACTCGTATCGGCGTTGTCATTGGCTTGCTGCTTTTTGCTATCGGCTCATTCCTATTCCTCCCGGCAGGCAGCGGTGTAGTTTTTGAATATCTGCTACTCCCGCTATTCGTCATCGGTTGTGGCTTAGTTATCCTCGAAACTGCGGCAAACCCTTACGTTACCCTACTTGGCGATCCTAAGACTTCTGCAGGCAGACTGAACCTTGCACAATCGTTTAACGGTCTGGGCTGCATGATAGGCGTACTTCTTGGCGGACAGTTCTTCCTAAACGGTAACACCCCTGCCAGCGAAGTGAATATCGCAATCCCCTACTCAATCATCGGTGTCATTGTTGTTATCGTTGCACTTACTTTCACAAAAATCCGCCTGCCCGAAGTCATCAATGAAGAAACAGCAGAAACAAAAGGAAAGAAACTTGGCAAGATGTTCTACTTCGGATTCATTGCCCTAATAGCATACGAAATATCCGAGATTTCTATCAACACATTTTTCATAAACTATATGAGCGACGACGGATTCCTTTCTCCGGAAACGGCATCTATCGTTCTTTCAATCTGCGGTTTGGGTCTGTTTATGGCAGGCAGGGTAATCGGCAGCACTCTTATGAAAAGAATAGACACTGAAAAAATCCTGTTGGCTTGTGCCATAGGAACAGTTGCAACAACTGCCATCGCAGCATTGCCACTCGGAATCATTTCAAAGGTTTCTATTATTGTCTGCTATATTTTCGAGAGTATTATGTTCCCAACAATCTTCGCCCTCTCTATCCGCGGATTGGGAGCAAACACTGAAAAGGCTTCATCAATACTGATGATGAGCGTAGTTGGCGGTGCAATTGGTCCAGTTGCAACAGGCTTTGCCGCCGACATCTTCGACATGCAGACTTCAATGATTGTTCCTTGCTCAACATTTGTTATAGTTCTTGCATTCGCCGTTTTTGCTTACAAAAAGCGATAAATGACAGATTTAGTCCAGAAATAATTATATATTCTTAAGTAAAATTGCGTTTAAACGAATATTTTTATATTTTTGTGTCATAAAATTCACAAAAATGAAAACATTTAGACTACTTTTCGCTTTAACTACGCTCTTTTGCTTTTCTTTCGCATTAGGGCAATCTCGTGATTCAGAATTAACCGTTGACATTTCAACAACAACAGGCGAATCTGTTGAGGGTCTCGTATTTACCCTTAAACATATTGAATACTCTTTAACTTATCCAGCAACAGAAACCACACTTGATGCCAATGGACATTGCGTTATAAAAGTTTATTCGGGCAAACACGAAATATCCATAGAAAAAGAAGGGTTTCGCCCTTATAGAGAAATCCTTGACATCAATGGGAAGCAGGACTTTGTTTTTGAATTAAACCAAAAGATAGAAAAGCCTTATTCTTTGAAGGCGACTCTTGACCACGACATTTTTACAGGCAATAACGATGTTACCTTCGAATGGAACAAGGAAGAGCCGGCATTCTTCGACGATTTTGAAAGTTATAAGGATTTCTCTATCAAATTCGGAGAATGGACAGGTATCGACGGTGACCTGCTTGCGGCAGCTCCGCTCGCTGGCTCCTACCCAAACAGGGGGACTCTGCAATATGCACAAATCATCAATCCAATGACTGTTGACCCTACATGGTGGTACGAATACGAAGTGCTAAGACCATATAGCGGGAAACAATATGTTGGTTTTATCCGCACAAACTCCGGTGAGGCTAACGATGACTGGCTGATTTCTCCAGCAATAACTGTTGGAACAAAGAATATCCTGCAATTCATGGCAAAGGCTGCCGACGTTTATAAAGAAAAATTTGAAGTCGCAATTACCGAAGCAGAAAATCCCACAGTTAATGATTTCACAATCATTTCTGCCGGAAACTATGAAACAGTATCATACCAAACATGGACAGCAAAAAAGTATGACCTTTCGGCTTATGAAGGAAAGACAGTGAAAATTGCTATCCACTATATCGGAGAGGCGAACCGCGGCGGTGCATTCATGCTTATGATTGACGACTTTTTCGTCGGCCAGGAAGAAACCGCAACAACAGCAAAGGCTCGCCGCGCAAAAGCAATAGATGGTGTCAACAAATACTTCCAAGTTTTTCTTGACGGAACAAAAGTTGGTGAAACGACTTCCACTTCATATACATTCAAGAACCTTACAGCACGCGAAAATCCATACGTTTTAGGCGTAAAGGCTATATATGTTGGTGCAGAAAGCGAACTGGTTACAACCCCACTATCTATCAAGCCTTCAGACTTTGCAAAAGTAACATTCAACGTGACGACTAACAACAGCGTTTCTCCACAAGACATCAACATTATCCTGACAAACAAGGCTGACGGCAGTCAACTTACAGCAAGGGTAAGCGAAACAGGAAAGGCAGAAATAGCATATCTTCCTGTTGGAGAATACCTTATAAGCATAGACTCAAAGATTTACGAGCATTTCGAAAAGACTCTATCTGTTACTGGAAATACCAATATGGATATCAGTCTGAAAGAACTGATTATCACTCCGTATAACATCACAGCAAATGCAACAGCAAATGCACAAAACCCTGAAAATATTGACTTAAAGGTTAAATGGAACCAAGATTTGGGATTTGAAGACAGTTTCGAAACTTACCCGGACTTTGCAACAAAATTCGGAGAATGGACAAGTATCGACTCTGACCAGTTGCCGGTATATCCTATTGCTCTGGGGTCTCAATCTAATATTATCACATTTCCAGGCTCTTCTTCTCCATCATCACCGCAACCAATAGCACCAATGGTTTTCAACCCGATGAAGACTGTTCCATCAATGCAATCCGACCCTGCAATTCTTGCGCCAACAGGCGACAAATCTGTTATTTTCTTCTCAGCACAAGGCGGACAATCCGACAAATGGGTAATCTCACCACTTCAGGAGATTCGCGACGGATATGTATGGAAAGTTACAGCAAAAGGATACGCAATTTATCCTGAAATTATAGAATTTTGCATATCCTCATCAAAAGACTTGAATACCTTCACAGTTATTGACAAAATCGAACTGCCATACGAAAATTGGCAAATCTACTCAATCGACCTATCCGCCTATGCAGGTCAGCAAGTATATCTTGCGGTACATTATATAGCAAACGATGCATTCCTTGCTCAAATTGATGACTTTTATGTAGGTCCTGGCGAAGATGCAGAAACTGTAAATGTTGGAAACGTTATAAACTATAACGTTACCCTTGACGGAAAACAAGCCAGCGAAACAAAAATGGCAGAATGCACGATTGCAAATATAGCAAATACGGACCACACAATCGGCATTACCGCAAACTATGCTTCAGGAAAATCAGAGACTGCATTCTACAACTACAAAGGCAACGCAGGAGTAGAGAGCCTTGAAAACACAGGCATTAAGGTAATCGCTTCAGTTGGAGAGATCACTGTTGTAACCCCACAACCTTATACTGCGGAAATCTTTAACGCAACAGGAATTTTGGTCGCTAAAGAGTCAGCCGACGGATACAAGTCATTTAGCGTTAGCCGCGGCATTTACCTTGTGAAAATAGGTTCTGCCGTAACAAAAGTTATCGTAAAATAATACTTCATAATAAATCGCAATTAGTCAGGCGGTATTCCAATAGGTCGCCTGACTTTTTTAACCCCCAAAAGTATAAAAAACTCCCACTTTAGTCTATATCCCGTTAAGAATGGAAAATTAACTAACAATTATCAACTAAAAATTGTATTTTTGTATAGAATAATTTAGGATAATGAGTAAAGCAAACAAAAAAAAGGAAGAATCAACGAAAAAAGGCTGGAAGAAACTACCTAAACCGTTGAGAATTACGCTTAAATCTATAATCTGGATAACTGCAAGCATTGTAACTCTTTGCGTCTTGCTGCTCTGCCTCGTTGTGTGGGTGCTGACTCCTCAACGGCTAACACCGATTGTTGAAGACATTGCAAATGATATACTGACAGACGCATCAGTAAGCATTGGCAAGACCGAACTTACAGTATGGGAAACTTTCCCTTTTGCTTCCATCGAAATCGACAGCCTGCAAATACAGTCATTGGCTTTGCAGAAATATGATAGCATTCCAGACTATGCTGATTCCCTGCTTTTTGCCAGAAAACTTCGTGCCGAAATAAACCTTGCAAAAATCGCCAAGATGGATTTCGACATTAAGGATATCACCATCGTGGAACCGAAAATAAACGTTGTCTCGCTTAATGACTCCGTTTCAAATATCCTTATTTTTCCACCAAGCGAAAGCGATACTACAAAATCAGAAATGATAATGCCTGAAGTCATTCTTCGCAAACTGATGATATCGGAGAATAAAGGCATAAGATATACCGACCTAAAAAGCAATATGTCGGTAACTTTAAACAGCGACACTTTGCAACTCTCTTACCGCGAAAAGGACAAGTCTTATGACATGAACTTTTCAGGAAACGTTTTTGCAAATATGCCTGATTATGGCATTTCACAACCAATACCCTATCTTTTCAAGGGTAATATCAAATGGAATTCATTAAACCCATATTTGTGCGTACTAAAGGATTTCAACGCAGAAGTTGCAAAAATCCCAGTTAAAATTAATACAGAATGCTCATTCGGAGATAATCCAAGGGTAAAATACCTCGGAATGAGAATCGGGCCTGTCAAATATGAGGAACTTGCTTCACAAATTCCCGAACAATATCTAAACAGTATTAAAGACCTACGCTCGGATTTGCAAATGCAGATATATGCCAAACTTGACAAGCCGTTCCGCATAGGAATTGACCAGCAACCGTCGTTCCACGCAACGATATTGATTCCGGAAAGTTTCGTTCAGCCAGGGAAAAACCCAAACTACCGTATCGACAAGATGAACCTTGCCGCTCAAATTGCGTATAACGGTGACAAGCCGAACAAAACAACCGTCACTCTTAAAAACCTGCTTCTTGACGGCTTCGGCATAAAGATTTCCGGCTCTGGCTCTGCTACAAATATACTTTCCGACCCTCGAATAAGCGGCAAAATAAATGGTGGTATCAATTTTGCCAAAGTGCTGAAGCTCATCCCAAAAGAGTTACCTATGTCTATTTCCGGAAATATGGATATGGCAACAACATTTAAATTTGCTCTCAGCAACTTGAATGTTAAAACATTCCATAAAGTTCAGGTTAACGGAGAAGTGAACTTCAATGACATTGCATATATCGTGCCTCAAAAGGAAACTATGGCATATCTAAGCAATGCAAAAATAAAATTCGGAACAGATGCAAAGTTCTTAAATACACAAAACGAAATAAGGAACATGCTTATGGCTTCGGTATCTGTTGATTCACTTACGACAGCGATGCCAGGACTAAAGATGACCCTTTGCGGTGCCTCTGCCGGTGCCGGAAGTGTTGGCAACACGGCTGACCTTATTGACTCAACAAAGATTACTCCAATCGGAGCAAAGATAAAACTCAGGAAACTTAACTTCCTTAGCACTGCCGACTCTGTTCGACTAAGACTGCGCAATATGGAAAGCAATGGCTCTATTCGCCGAGGCTCAGAACCAAAATCCAAGCCTCGCTTCGACTTCGACATTAACGTTGGACGAATCAGATTTACAGACAAGACAACGAGCCTTAACCTCCGCGAAGGGACTATTAAACTATCTGCACATGAAAGAAAAAGGAAAGGTTATGCCCGATTCAAACAATATATAGACTCCATGTGCGGCATTCACCCTGAACTGTCAAGAGATTCTGTAATTGCAATGATTAGAGCATCACGTAAACACAAACAGATTGAATATGCAGAAGACGAATACATCGACCTCGGTGTTGACAACAAGTTAAAAAAACTACTATGGAACTGGGATTTTGAAGGTCTGCTACATGCTAAAAGAGGAGCAATGTTTACGCCTTACTTCCCTCTTAGAAACGTTTTAAAAAATGTTGACATGCAGTTTAACCTCGACACTTTCAACATTCAAAACATCACCTATCGAGCAGGCAAAAGCGACATGTCAATAAAAGGCCAAGTTAGAAATATACGCAGCACACTCCTCGGAGGGAAGCGACGCGCACTGACTCTCGATATGGATATATCATCAGATACCCTTGATGCAAACCAACTGATTGCAACGATGTATAAGGGGCAGGCTTTTTCAAATGATTCTCTGGCTAAAGCAGCCTTCAACATCGCTGCTATTGACGATAGTGACGAAGCGAAAATGCAAGATGCCGTTACAAGCACGCAGGCGGATTCTGTTGCCAAAAAAGCAATTATTATCCCGAAGAATATTGCCGTTGACCTCAAGATTAGAAATAAAAACGCGAAATATGCAGAACTGAATATTAGCGACCTGCGCTCTGACCTTATGATAAACAAGGGCGTATTGAGCCTCCGCAACCTTTCCGGAAAGGCTTATGACGGTATGCTGCGACTGGACCTGGTATATGCCTCTGCCGATAAGAAAGACATAGGAGCAGGACTATTCCTTGAACTTGACGACATTCAAGTTGGACGGTTCCTCAACCTAATGCCGGGACTTGACACAATTATGCCTATGCTGAAAGGCGTTGACGGAGTTATTAACGCAAAATTGGCGGCTTCTACCAAGATTGACTCGCTGATGAATATTATAACCCCTACAACCAATGCCGCACTGCATATCGACGGCAAAGACCTTGTTCTGCTCGACTCGGAAACATTCCGAAAAATTTCTAAAATTCTCCTTTTCAAAAACAAGAAGAATATGGTTGACAGTATATCTGTTGAAGTAGCCGCTTACGATTCCAGAATTGACGTATATCCGTTTATCCTAAGCATGGACAGATACAAGTTTGGGTTGACTGGACATAACGATTTCAACATGAACTACAAATACCATGTTTCAATTCTGAAATCTCCGCTGCCATTCAAGTTTGGCGTGAATATTTCCGGCAATATGGATGATATGAAGATACGCCTCGGAAAGGCTAAACTGAAAGAAAAGGAAGTTGCTCGGACAACGCTTATTACTGACTCTTCGAAAGTGAACCTCTTCAGACAGATGAACCAGATGTTCCGGAAAGGAGCAGAAGCGGCTCTGAGGAGTAGCGACATAGGTCTCTACAATGAGCAGGAAAAAAGAAAGCTTAGAGGAAAGAGAACAGATATAGAAGAAGAAGGCTTGTCAAGTCAAGACAGCATCAACCTTATTAACGAAGGCGTTATTGAGCAACCAGACTCAATCTCCACGACTGTAGAGAAAACAGAGAAAAAAGGCATTTTTTCAAAAAGAAAGAATAAGAAAAAAGATAATAACAGAACTAAATCAGAGGCTATTAAGCCTGACGAACAATAAATATGGCAAAGAAAAGAAAATCAACAGCAGAAAGTATTGCTTACGAAAAATACTTAGAAAGAACTGGATTTAGTGAAAGTCCTATAACTACCGCACTCATTGATATGGACGGCGTTTTGTTCGACTCAATGAAAAACCATTCTGCAGCGTGGAAGAAACTCTCGGACGAAATGGGATGGAAATATAGCGATAACGAGTTTTTCCTTTACGAAGGAATGACGGGTGCCGCAATTATACGCCTGCTAATGAAACGCGAACTTGGACGTGAAGACATTTCCGATGAAGAAGCAAAAGAAATTTATGCTAAAAAAGCACAGTACTTTATCGAACTTGGCGAGGTTGCTCCCATTGACGGAACTGCAGAAATGCTTAACACTCTACGCTCCGCAGGAATAACAAGAGTTCTCGTAACAGGCTCTGGTCAACAATCTTTACTTGACAGACTTAACAAAACCTATCCGGGAATTTTCTCCGATGACCTGAAGGTTACCGCTCTTGATGTCAAGCACGGCAAGCCTAACCCAGAACCATACCTAATGGGACTCGAAAAGGCTGGTGCCAAGGCGGAAAACGCCATTGTAATCGAAAATGCGCCATTGGGCGTTAAAGCTGGAAACGCATCTGGCTGCTTCACAATAGGCATAACAACAGGTCCAATTCCAGAAGATGCAATGTACGAAAGCGGTGCCGATATTGTCTATCCAACTATGAGAGACTTTACCGACGCTCTTACTCGAATAATCGCAGCAAGAAACTACTCATTCTAAAGACCATCGCCTATGCAGCATCAAAAAATTATCTTCAGCAACAATATAGCCAAAGAATTGGGCAAGATTATTGACTCAATTACGCATAACAAACTCTTTATTCTTTCCGACGAAAATTCGGGGAAATATGCACTGCCGCTAATTGGCGACGAAATTTGCAATAAGGCAAATGTAATCACCATACCAGCTGGAGACGCTAACAAGAATCTCGAAACACTATCCTTCGTATGGTCGGAATTGCAAAAAGGCGGTGCCACTCGAAACTCTCTGATGATTAACCTTGGAGGAGGCGTAGTTACCGACCTTGGTGGCTTTGCTGCAACAACGTTCAAACGGGGAATAAGGTTTATAAACGTCCCAACAACCCTGCTTAGCGCTGTTGACGCTGCCGTTGGCGGTAAAACAGGAATAAACTTTAACGGGCTTAAAAATGAAATCGGTGCTTTCCGTGAGGCGGACGCGGTTCTAATTGCAACTGCATTCCTAAAAACTCTGCCTGAAAATGAAGTAAAATCCGGTTATGCGGAAATGCTGAAGCACGGACTGCTGAGCAGTTACAAGTCATACCGCAAACTGATAGAATACAATATCAGCGAACTCAGTGAAGACAGACTGCTGACATTACTCGAAGAATCAGTTGGCGTTAAGCGTAATATCGTAGAGCAGGACCCCTTTGAAAAAGGATTACGCAAGGCTCTTAATTTAGGACACACCGCTGGCCACGCATTCGAAAGCATGGCGCTGAAAAACGGCAAACCCATTCCTCACGGATATGCCGTTGCCTGGGGACTCATTGTAGAAATGATTCTATCTAAATTAATCAAAGACCTTGACAGCAATATCCTATATGAACTTGCTGACTATACTTACAGCCACTATGGCGCGTTCAATATCACTTGCAACGATTACCCAACGCTGTGCAACTTTATGAAGCATGACAAAAAAAGTGAAAACGGAGAATATAACTTCACTCTAATCTCCAACCCTGGCTCCGTCCATGTTGACTGCATCGTCTCTGAAGACGATGTTAAAACAGCACTCGACATTTACCGTGACTTGATGCATATTTAAGTTGCTTCATATCTAAATTGCGAAACAGCTGTTTCGGAAATGGCTGTTTCGCAACTAAATTATATCCTACTTAACCGTCAAGGCTACGTCATAACGCTTGATAACAAATTTAACGTTATAAGGAATTGCTGAGCGACGAGGCTTACGGCTTTTATAGTAGTAATGGCTATGACGAGTATCAAATGACTTGACAGCAACCTGACGAGTCTCTCCGCTCGGAATATCGCACACTATATCATACTCCTGCTGATGAAGCATTTTGCCTTCTGCATTGCTGTAAATCATTTCCACAACAATACGAGAAAGATGAAACGGCGTATTATTGGTAACGTAAAAGGTTTCGTCCCTATCGCTTATTGTCTTGCTGTAACCGGAAAGAATTATTTTATCTGAATAGGCTAACGTATCTTCTATCGATGCCTTTTCCAGAGCCATAATTTCCTGTTTGCTAACCAGACCTCCACGATGAGTATTTTCTTTTTTTATGGCATAAAGAGAAATGGTAGAAACCAATGCCAAGATAACATATATGCTTCTCATTGTTAGAAAAAAATAGGTTCTTTATCTTCTATTTTGCGAAATCCCGCCTTTGCTTCTGGATTATCGATGTGGGGATAAACCCTTATTCCTCTGAAAACCGAAGGCAGAAAGCGTAAAAGGTTAACTGAAACATGCAGTTTAACCTTTGGCTTATCAAGCAATATGCATTTAAGACCCTTGTCAACTGTTGCAAGACATTTTATCGGATTAACAAGATTTTCACCATTAAATGCACTATAAAGCCATACGTTCATCTCATCCAATGCCGCTGTCTTTTCAATATATCCTGCAATGCTACCCAAATCAATGGAGCAATCCTCACTTTCAACAACAACTATACGATAAGTCTCCTTATGACTATTCTTTATATTCTCTATTCTCTCAATAGCAAAGGTCATATTCTCATCAGGATAGTACCACAATCCTTCAAGACCAGAACCTCCATTACTCAAATATTTTTCTTTCGCTGACTGCTCATAATATCCAGGGAGGACAGTGGAAACCTCCGGAATATCCATTGCCAGCAATGACGCTGGCAAAAGATAGAGCATTATTATCAGCATTTTGTTCATTGCTACATTCTAAACTTATACTGCAAGCCAAAACTTAGAATTTCCTTAAACTGCCAGTATTGCCAATCTTTATTCAAAGATACAGAATCATCATATCGCAAGTGCGCATAGATTTGAGTTGACAGATATTTATTGATTGAAAAATCTATTGTTGTTTCCAAATCTCCTTGCAGATATGTATAATCTGTAAAGACAAATAGACGTGACGACAAAGAAATGTCACGAGTTATATTCCAACTCAACTTACACTCGCCACTGGAACCGACTTGGTGCCCAATATGCTTGCCTTCGTCAATACCCAAACCTGTTGGATCCATTTTATGAATTGCTCGGCAAATCTTCATATTGTAAGAAAGAGGTGAAAGGGAACTGTTAAAAGAGAACGAGCCCTTTTTATTAGATGTACTGTAAGTCATACCGATACCGGCATTAAATTCTCCCGGTGTCAAGAATGAGGCAGACAAATCATAAGTATCTTTCTTGAAGTTTTGGAACAACTGAGTTTTAAACTGCACTGCTGTACTGTAATAGAAATTCTTTGTTGCCTTCAAACCGAACTTTGTATTTAACTGAAACATATCTTCATTGATACTATACTTACGGAATCTGTCA
Organism: uncultured Prevotellaceae bacterium; assembly: GCA_900541935.1. Lineage (GTDB taxonomy): Bacteria > Bacteroidota > Bacteroidia > Bacteroidales > Muribaculaceae > Limisoma. The sequence goes on from UQLZ01000012.1 coordinate 32,560, forward strand.
TCTGTTACTGAAGTTACACCCAACTTATATACAATATCCAATTCAAAAAGTTTGTTAGGATGCTTTGCCTGATTCAACTGAAGCCCATAAGCAAGGTTGGAAATTATATTCAAATTATTGTTACCACCCTGATACCAGTTTTCTGACAAATACGCCTGAGAAAATTGGAAAGACGCATCGAATTTGTGTATCCAACTGATTGTCTTGATATTCACTTCAGGTGCATTGGCCGGCAATTCTATCTTACGCTCCTCTATAACAAGAATATTCTTAGATATATCGGGCTTTACTTCATACTGCTTAGGTGGCTCAGGCATATCTGCAATATTATAAGGGACAAGCTGGGGATTATTGCATATTAGATTATGCAAATGATAATTTTCAAAATGAGTCAACCATAACGCCTCATCAATCCACCGGCGATCAACATTTAGCGACGGAGATTTCTGCTTAAACAATTCAAACTTTTCAACTCTTATAGTTTGTGGATAGACTGTATCATAACCAAAGAACACAACAGGAAGGAACATGGAACTCAACCGCTCACGCTCACTATAAAGGTGAGATAAGGAATCTGCCTTAACAAGCAACTCTACAGAATTGTCAACTGCCTCTGGATAGTCAATAACTTCTGGCTTGCGAACTTTTAGAGGCTTTTTAACAACAGGCTCCTCTATGGGCTTTTCAACAACAGTAACTGTGTCAACTTTACTTTCCACATACCCTATGCTATCGACTTCGCTTGTTATCTTTACTCTGTCGCCTAAAATATCTGATGACTGCGACTTCGCAACAAAAGCAGTAATTACAACCGCTAAACCCAATATCAATCCTTTAAACTTATAAGCCATCTTTTATTCATGATTTTCAGCCTCAGAAACCTCAGATGAATCAAGTATCTTTAGTGCGGCTTCATAATCCTTACGCATTACCATAAGACGTATTTCTGCAAAGCACAAACCTGTCAATATTGTACCTGTACGCTCATTGGTAAGAAAAGACTCTATTCCATTAGTTGCCAAAACACCTTTATCAATATTCGCTGATACTGCATCATAGTACAGCCTCAACATTACCATATCATCTGATTTTTCCATAGGTACTCAAATTTAACTAACAATTAAAATAATGATAGAAAAAGGCAGGTGCAAATACAATCTAAAACTATCTGTAAGTTTGGCTATGCCGAACCTATTTCTATCTTGTGCAAAGATAAATATTTATAGCGAATTTAAACGATCTTTCACCAATTATTATTAGTAATAATAAAAAAAATAACAGCAGCCTGTCCTCACGGATGTGCCACTGTCCCCTATGTGTCTGTAATGTGTTATGAGTAGTTTTTATTAACCGTTCTTATAACAAGAACAACAAAAGTTACCATTTTGTTCTCAAAATTTGGAATTTATTTTTCATTAACCTATATGGGAATTATTATTGCACATACTAAAACATACCTTTGCATTAGAAAGGAGAACGGAATATGTACAAAAAAAATACATTCGCACAAGGTGACAGAATTTACGCAACATTAACTTTACAAGGCAATAAGATTGCTGAAATACAGAACAATAACATAACAGGCATCGACGATGTTATCCGCCAACTCAAGAAAATTGCCAATCAATATTCTGGCATTTCTAAAATATACATCCGCAACATGACACAAGGTTGGGCTACACAAGTTCCACTAATGCTGTGCAAATCCCTGCTTCAGATAAAAAGCCGCGAGCAACTGGTTCGCGAGGGATACTGCGAAAGCAATGGGCAACTGCTCTTACAATTCTAATATTTATGGATTATACATATCCTTGTTATAGAACTCAAGTATCTGCTGAACTGCATCGTATGCAAACGCCGCAGGACTTGACGGATTAATCTCAACAGCAGAGCAATAATCATCAAGCGACTGCTTCCACTGATTTTGCTTGCGGTAAACGTTGCCCCGCATAAAAAACAACTCATCATCATCCATATTACTCTCAAGTGCAGCATTAAGTTGAACTAGTGCCTCTTCAAGTTCATTTTTCTCAATCAATAATTTTATAGAATCTTTATCCATACCTTCGTAATTTTACGTAAAAGTAATAAATTTCCACCAATAGGCTAAATCTCTTTGACAAATTCTCACAAATGCTTTTTAGTCCGCAAGGATTTCAGTAACTTCGCAGTAATATAAGAAAAATATGGCAGGACTAAAGTCTTTACTTAAAGAAACAGCAATTTACGGCATAAGCAGCATATTGGGAAGATTCCTAAATTATATGCTCGTGCCAATATATACTAACGCAATGTCGGCCGCACAAGGCGGTTACGGCGTTGTGACTGAGGTTTATGCATGGGTAGCGTTACTTCTCGTTATCCTAACATACGGAATGGAAACAACATTCTTCAGATTCATAAACAAAGAAGGCGGGAACCCTAAAAGAACATACTCAACAGTTCTATACATGTTAGGATTTTCTTCATCAATATTTGTTTTCTTCAGTCTTTTGTTTCTCCCTGCAATATCCGATGCAATGGGATATGCAGACCACCCGTGGTACGTTGGAACGATGCTGATAGTAGTGGCTATGGATGCCTTCCAATGCGTTCCTTTCGCATATCTCAGATATAAGAAAAAAGCATGGCATTTTGCAGGGTTGAAGATGCTTTTCATCGTTCTGAACATCACCCTGAACCTGATTTACTATGTTTTCATGGGAGGCAGTGACGTTTTCTATGCGTTTATTTTCAACCTTGTATGCACAGGTTTTATAATGCTTCTGCTCATACCTGTCTTGGATTTCAAAGGAGGCTTCGACAAATCGCTATGTCGACAAATGCTAAAATACTCATACCCGCTGCTAATCCTCGGAATAGCAGGAATACTAAACCAGGTTGCTGACAAAATGATGTTTAAGCACCTCTATCCTGGACTTGAAAGAGAAGGATTGAAGCAACTGTCAATATATGGTGCGGCAAGCAAGATTGCTATGATTATGGTCATGCTGACACAAGCGTTCAGATATGCCTACGAACCTTTCGTTTTCGGCAACTCTAACGACAGAAACAGCAACCCGATGCTTGCAAAGGCTATGAAGTACTTCATCATTTTCACCCTATTGGCTTTTCTTGGCGTTGTTTTCTATATCGACATATTAAAACATATAATCAACAGTGGCTACTGGGAGGGACTGAAAGTCGTTCCTATTGTCATGGCGGCTGAAATTTTTATGGGAATATACTTTAACCTCTCGTTCTGGTACAAACTTATCGACAAAACATACTGGGGAGCAATATTCTCATTTATCGGTTGCGCGGTTTTAATAGCAATAAACGTTATCTTCGTGCCAACCTACGGCTACATGGCTTGCGCATGGGCTGGTTTTGCTGGCTATGGCGTAGCAATGGTGCTTTCATACATTATCGGACAAAAGTACAAGCCTATTGACTATGATTTGAAGAGTATATTCCTATATACCGCGGTTGCGGTTGCTCTATTCTTCGGCAATGAATATATCCCTTACCCGAATGCCGCTATAGCATTCACAGCAAGAACGGTGATGATTTTTGCATTTGTCGCAATAGTTCTCAAAAAGGAAAAGATTAACATTAAAGCGATAAAACGATGAAAGTTGTTATTCTATGCACATCCGACAGCAATGGCGGCGCGGCAATAGTATCGCACCGGCTGATGACATGCCTGAATGCTGAAGGCATTGACGCAAAAATGGTTGTTGCCAACAAAGGCATCAACGATGACTTGGTATCGACTGCCGGCAAAGGATACAAAAAGGCTTTCTACGCCGAGCGTATGAAAATTTTCCTTTCAAACGGGCTTAACAAAAAGGACCTTTTCAAGGTTTCAACGGCATCCGACGGGGCTGACGTGCTTACTCACCCTTGGGTCATGGAAGCAGACATCGTTTGCCTTAACTGGATAAACCAAGGCTTCCTTTCGCTTAACGACATTGACAAATTATGCAAAAGCGGCAAAAAAATAGTATGGACTATGCACGACATGTGGTGTTGCACAGGAATATGCCACCACGCATACAACTGCAAAAACTACAAAAGCACTTGCGGTAACTGCCAATTCATTAGATTCAAGAGCGAGAGCGACATTTCACACAAAGTATGGAACAAGAAAAGAAGATTATACAAATCATCGGACATAAACTTTGTTGCTGTCAGTTCGTGGCTTGAAAGGAGATGTGGTGAAAGTTCTCTGCTCGCAGACCAAAAAGTAACTGTAATTCCAAATGCCTTACAGGTAAGCAATTTCCACTATGAAAAAGATGGCAACACAAAGAAAACTCGAATTATCATGGGAGCAGCAAGGCTTGATGAAGCGGTAAAAGGGTTCGAACTGATGATTGAAGCGGCTAACTACATTGCCGACAATCACCACGACGAAGCAAAAAATCTTGAATTAAAACTTTTCGGAAATATCCGAAATGCCGAACTGCTTAAAAAAATCAGACTGCCTTATAAGTATCTCGGACCTGTTGCCCCAACCGAAATAAACAAGATATACAGTAGCGGCGACATCGTCGTTTCATCGTCACATTTCGAAACCCTGCCAACAACACTTATAGAAGGACTTGCTTCCGGTTGCCTTGCCGTTGCCTTTTCTCATGGCGGACAAGCGGACATCATTACACATAAAAAGAACGGATATCTGGCTAAATATCCTGACGCAACAGACCTTGCAGAAGGTATTATCTGGGCAACGAAACAAAAGGTTTCCCGAGAAAGTCTCCACAGCGAAATGGCGGAGAAATTCGACGGACCGCAAATAGCCAAAAAATATATAGAACTTTTCAAATCTCTATAAAATGGTAACTATACTATTTCACGACACTATATTCGGACCTATCCACAGCCGCAGATTAGGCACTTCGTTAGGAATTAACCTAATGCCTAACGACGGCAAAATTTGCTCTTTTGACTGCATTTACTGTGAAGCGGGCTATAACGCACAAGGCTCGGGGCACGAGGGGATAAGCAGCAGAGAGGAAGTTAGGATGCAACTGGAAAAGAAACTGAAGGAGATGAAAGATAATGGTGAAAATCTTGATGTCATAACCTTTTCCGGCAACGGCGAACCGACACTACACCCTGATTTTGGCGGCGTCGTCAGCGATGTGATTGAAATAAGAGACAAATATTTCCCTAACGTGAAAATCAGCGTTCTTTCAAACTCTACAATGATTGGAAAGGATGACGTTGCGGAAGCACTATTGAAAGTAGATAATAATATTCTGAAACTTGACTCGGCTATTGAAGAAACCATGCGTGCTATCGACTGCCCTGGAAACAAAGAATTTACAGTTGGAAAAGTTATTGAGCAACTCTGCCGCTTTAAAGGACAGTGCATTATTCAGACGATGATGCTCCGCGGGGAACACAAGGGCAAGACGATTGACAACACTACGAAAGAGGAGGTTGAAAGCCTTATCGCCGCATATAAAAAAATTCAGCCGTTCGAAGTTATGCTATACTCCATAGACAGACCTACTCCGGAAAAAAACCTCCACAAGGTAGGAAAAGATGAATTGGAAAATATAGCGGAAGTAATTAGAAAAGAAGGTATTAAAGTACAGGTTAATTAAAATGATATATCCAAGACCCCTAAAGCCAGGTGATAAGATAGCAATTCTCTCACCGGCAAGCAAGATAGACTGCAACCTTGTTGATTCGGCTTGTGAAGCAATCATCAAGCGAGGTTATACCCCTATAGTATGCGAACACTGCAAAGGTGCTGACGGCTCATACAGCGGCACTGCAACAGACCGTCTTTGCGATATTAAAACTGCTCTGGCAAATCCTGAAGTCCGTGCAATTCTATGCAGCCGAGGAGGCTACGGCGTCGTGCATTTGCTTGACAGCATTTCTGCAGATGAACTGAGAAAAGACCCTAAATGGATAATTGGATTCAGCGACATTTCCGCTATGCACGCTGCATTTAACAATGCGGGAATTGTCAGCGTACACGCATCAATGGCTAAGCACCTGACAGAAAGGCCTAATGATGACTGCTCTAACGCTCTTTTCGACATCATAACAGGAAAATTGCCGGCATATAAGGAGCAAGGCGACTGCAGAAACCGCGAAGGTGCTGCAGAAGGTAGAATTGTGGGCGGAAATCTTGCCGTCCTCGCTGGACTTATATCAACCCCCTACGACTTGCTGAAAAAGGACCACATTCTTTTTATCGAAGACGTTTCTGAAGCAATCTACAAAATTGAAAGAATCCTCTATACACTAAAACTAAACGGCGTTTTGGCAAGCACTAAAGCTCTTATCGTTGGGCAATTCACAGACTATAAGCCAAGCAAGGATTTCAACGACATGAACGATATGATTGAAAAAATAGTGAAGGACTACGACTTCCCCGTTGCCTACAATTTCCACGTTGGACATATAGATAGAAACCTGCCTATTATTGAGGGGGCAAACGCCAAAATTAATATCACTAAAGAATCTGTTGAACTAACTTTCAAGCATGAAGAAGCATAACGTTACTATCGTTGTTCCAATATATAAGCCATCAATGAGCGACCTTGAAAAGGTGTCGTTCGACCAACTAATAAAGGTTCTAGGAAAGCATCGTATCGTAGTTATAAAGCCTAAATCCCTTGACTTATCTGACTTGTCGGCAAGCCATCCGAATCTGATAATGGAGCCTTTCGACGATGAATTTTTCAAAGGTATCCCTGGATATAATAAACTGATGATGTCGGAAGAATTCTACCGCCGTTTCGAGGACAGCGAGTATATGCTTATATACCAACTTGATGCCTACGTTTTCCGCGATGAATTGGATATGTGGTGCAGCAAGGGATATGACTATATCGGCGCTCCCTGGTTGCTTAAACCAATGTACAAATTTCCGCTATTCAGACTAACTTCTTTCATAAAAAAGAAATACTGCGACTGGACAGGTAAGCCTAACGGTCAAATAACATGGTTCAAAGTGGGCAACGGCGGACTTTCTTTACGCAGAATCGACAGCCACATACGTGCGGTTACTGAATTGAAAGAAACCGTTAACCACTTTCTCACAGTCAAACGCCATCATACTTTCAATGAAGACGTTTTCTTCAGTGTAGAGGTAAACAAACACGGCTTGGGCTTCAAGTACCCCTACTGGCAAGAGGCGCTTATGTTCTCTTTCGACAAGTACCCGAAACTCTGCTACAAATATACTGGCAAAAAACTGCCATTCGGATGCCACTCATGGTACAAGAGAAAAATGAAAAAATTCTGGTTCCCGATAATCCTTAACGAGAAATGAAAAGTCTGAAAAAAATAAAGGAAAGTATTGCCTCATGGGTACTTCATATCCGTGAAGTAATAAATCCGTCTGCCATTACAGACCCGAAAAGAATTCCAATTATAATCAATAACTACAACAGACTTTCAACTCTCAAATCTCTCATTGCAAGCCTCGAAAAAAGAGGTTACCGAAACATTTATATTCTCGATAACCTCAGCACTTATCCCCCTCTTCTGGAATGGTACAAAACTTGCGGATACGAAGTTATCTACCTTCCTGAAAATATAGGATTCAAGGCTCTTTGGATGTATAAACCAGCAAAACGCAGATTTTGCAGCGACTATTATATTTACACAGATTCTGACGTTTGCCTCTCTGACGATTGCCCTGATGACGCTATTGTGCACCTGCTTTCGCTGATGAAAAAGTACAAATACGCCCGTAAAATAGGCTTACACCTGCGTATCGACAACCTGCCAGAACACTATGCAAATAAAGCAAAAGTGATTGAATGGGAAAAGAAACAGCAAAAGGCACCTAATGCCGACGGGCTGGAGTGTCGCCCAACAGACACAACTTTTGCCATATACAGACCCCACGCTGGTCTCAGCCGCAGTCGTGCCATTGAAGCATACCGCACGCAGCGACCGTATAGCATCGACCATTTGCCGTGGTATATGGATTCCGCAAACCTTTCCGAAGAAGAGAAATACTACATCAGCCACTGCTCCCGCGTAACACTTTGGACATCAAAGGCTAAATAGAGCTATTTTTAATTCCAGCCTTACACTCGGAATTGTATATCGACTATTTGTAAGGTCGATTCTCGCAATCGTCCGCCCGCAAATACAAAAGAGGGCAACCTCATAGCCTTACGGCTTTTGGTCGCCCTCTTTTATATATATAATCTTGTTGATAGTTTACTATTCCTTTTCGCCGTAGCAAAGATCGCCGGCATCGCCAAGACCAGGAACGATATATTTGTGAGAATTTATTTCGTCATCAACGGCTGCAACCCATAGGGTTGTATCTTCAGGGAACTTATCCTTTATAAACTCAATAGCCTGCTTCGATGCTATAACTGAAACAAGATGAATCTTGCCTGGCTTGCCTTTTGTACATAGTGCCTCATAAGCAAGTTCCATAGAAGAACCTGTAGCGAGCATAGGGTCACAAATTACCAAAGTCTTGCCGTCAATTCGCGGACATGCAATATACTCGATATGAATAATAAATTTTTCTTCATCGATATATTTTCTATATGCTGATACAAAAGCATTCTCCGCATGGTCAAAAACATTGTTCATGCCCTGATGCAACGGCAATCCTGCACGGAGAATTGTTGATAAAACAAGCGGCTCTGAAAGAGTTTCAGTTGCAGCCTCACCCAAACAAGTCTTTGTCGTTGTCTTCTGGTATTCAAGCGTTTTCGAAACTTCATACGCCATAAGTTCTCCCATTCGCGTTATATTATGTCTAAAACGAAGCATATCCTTTTGGATATTTTCGTCACGCAATTCCATCATATACTGATTGATGATTGAGCGTGTTTCCGAGAAATTAATGACTTTCATAGATTATATTTTTTTAGAATTTTCCGTATGTTAATTTCATCTTCCTTCAGTTGGTCAATTAGTTTAGAAATACTATCCATCTTCTTTTCATCGCGCAAACGTGAGTAGATAGAAACGCTGATTTGCTGGTCATATATGTCTTCACTGAAATCGAAAATGTTTATTTCTATAGAAATATCACAGGAATTGTTGAAAGTCGGCCTATGGCCGATATTGAGCATACCGCCCCTAACTTCTCCAGACTGGAGAGTTGCGGTTGCCGCATAGACTCCTCCCTTAGGAAGTATAATATTTTTGTCAACGTCAACATTGGCAGTTGGAAACCCAATCTTTCTGCCATTCTGAAATCCTTTAACAACCTTTCCGCTAAGGGTAAATGGTCTTCCAAGCATTGAATTTGCCACCTCAATATTTCCTGCCGCCAACTGCTTGCGAATGGCTGAAGAACTGATATGCAAGGCATCTGGCCCATATTCGGGCGACTGGATAACGGTTACTCCTATTTCCTTACCATATTCTACATAATCAGAAAATGTTTCCGTTGAATTATGTCCAAAACGGTGGTCATAACCGATAAGAAGCAGGCGGACGCCATACTTTTCTTTTATTACCCTAAGAAACTCTTTTGCAGTAAGTTCAGACAATTGCTTACTAAAATCAAGAAGGATAGTATAATCAATACCCGTATTCTCAAGAGCCTTCACCTTGGCAGAAATACTCATTATTGTTTTGAACTCACTATCGGGATGCAAAACAGTCTGAGGATGATTGGAAAAAGTGATTACTGCCGACTTTAGATTATTCTCTCTTGCAGTTCGCTTAAGAAAATCAACGACAAAGCGATGTCCGCAATGGACTCCGTCAAACATACCTATCGTAGCGGCTGTTGGGGTGGAAATGAAATCGCCTTGCCTGATTATCTCCATATCATCCTTTTATTATTTGATAAAATTCTGTGCCTGGTGGTATAAGTTGAGTCTGGAATCCCAGCTCTGCAGCTGCATCAATGTTCTTTTGAGAATCATCGAAAAACAGCGTCTCCTCTGCCTTGATACCGAACTTATCCAATAGGTTAAGGAATATTTTTCGGTCCGGCTTGCAGCATAGTTCTTCGTAGGAAACGCAAATACCGTCAAAATAGTAATCCCTATTCTTTCCGTCCTTCTCAAACTCTGTTTTGATAAAACTGTTGAACATTATCGGGTTTGTATTCGACAGCATATAAATCTTATATTCGCCCTTTAATTTTTCAAGAGCACGAAGCCTTTCAACTGGAATTCCTATTAGAAACTTGTTGAAAGCCTCATCAATCTGCTCGTCTGAAAGGGTTCTATCCGACTCCTTTCGCAATTCATCACGGAATTCTGACGGCGAGATTTTTCCTTCTTCAAGAAGCATAAAAGCCCCCTTCTGGGCATAAAGGCCTAATAGTTCATCCGCAGAACTGATGCCTATTTTCTGAAGGGCATCAACACAATTTTCACGCTTAATGTCCATTATAACCCCACCGAGGTCAAAAAGCAGGTTCTTCAGTGCCATAGGAAACTATTTACGTGCCAATGATAAAGTTGGCTTAAAATGATCTTTATTTGGAGTTCCCTCAAACATCATTTTTCTATCCTCAACCTTTATTAGAGTCCACGGTTGATCAAGCATTTCAGGAATATTGCGTAACTGAAGGATAGTTCCATAAATAAGATATGTCATTTTGCCAGTCTGAGGTTCTTCTCCACTTACAGTCAAAGTATAGTACCCCTTTTCGTTTTCCTCAAAAATAAGTTCTACATAAGCAGTTTTTCCTCCATAAGTAACAACGTCTCCTTCCCAAGTCGTATTTACTAAAATAGGAAAATAAAAATCGTTGACATTAACTTTATTATCGTCTCCACATCCAGAAATGATGAATGCCATAAACAGGACAAGACCGCTTAAAGAAATTTTTTTCAGTAATTTTTTCATATTAATATATTTAGTTCTGCAAAATTACTCCATTTTTCTCAAACAGCCAATTTTTTTGTAACTGCCACATAATCTTTAATTGCGGTGATACGTATTTTGCATTATATTCACATTTTCGAGTTGTAAGTATATACTGTTTTTTGTAAGTTTGCAAGAAATTTATTATTATTATGTCAACAGCATTAAAAGCAAAAGAATATAAGGCAACTGAATTGCCTAAATTGGAAGGTTTAAGAGTCGGTATCGTTGTGGCTGAATGGAATAGCCATATAACAGGGGCTCTTTTGGAAGGAGCATTAAGCGTTTTTGAGAAGGAGGGATACCCGGCAGAAGACATTATCGTCAGGCACGTTCCTGGCAGCGTTGAACTGACTTACGGTGCTGCTTGCCTTTCTAACAACTACAAACTGGATGCCATAATCGTTATTGGTTGCGTAATTCGTGGCGATACACCTCACTTTGACTACGTATGCCAAAGCGTTACTCAAGGCGTTGCTGGAATCAATGCAGAAGGCGTTGTACCTGTTATCTTTGGTGTTCTAACTACTGAAAACGAGCAGCAAGCACTTGACAGAGCAGGTGGCTGTCTCGGAAACAAAGGTGCAGAAGCCGCTGAAACTGCCATTAAAATGGCTGAGTTCTCACGCAAGGCAAACGAAGAATCGGAATTTACTTTAGAATAAACTAATATTTGACAACAATGAAATCTGTAATGTCAACCATTGCGGCTGCATTTTTTGCAGTCGTTGCTTCAGCATCTACTCCTGATTATCTCAATCCAGAAAAGCCACTTGAATTGAGAGTTCGAGATGCTTTAAGCAGAATGACTACTGAGGAAAAGGTGGCAATGATCCACGCTCAGTCTAAGTTTAGTTCACCAGGCGTTCCTCGCTTGGGAATCCCTGAAATATGGACTACTGACGGCCCTCATGGTATCCGTCAGGAAGTTGTTTGGGACGAATGGGGAGGTGCCGGCTGGACCAACGACTCCTGTACTGCTTTTCCTGCCTTGACTTGTCTTGCTGCCACATGGAATGAAGATATGTCGCTGCTTTACGGCAAGAGCATCGGAGAGGAAGCAAGATACCGCAACAAAAATATTCTTCTCGGTCCTGGTTGTAACATCTACCGCACTCCGCTAAACGGCCGCAACTTTGAGTATATGGGAGAAGACCCTTATCTTGCTTCTAAAATGGTAGTTCCGTATATCCACGGTGTGCAAAGCAACGGCGTTGCCGCTTGCGTTAAGCACTATGCCCTCAACAATCAGGAAATATGGCGCGGACATATCAACGTTATCGTTGATGACCGTGCCTTATACGAAATTTACCTGCCAGCCTTCAAGGCAGCAGTGCAGGAAGGCCAGGCTTGGTCTATTATGGGTGCTTATAACCAATATAAGGGCGAACAATGCTGCCACAACCAATATCTTTTGAACGATATTCTAAAGAGAGATTGGGGCTTTGACGGCGTTGTTGTTTCTGATTGGGGTGGCACTCACAACACTGACCAGGCGATACATAACGGACTTGACTTGGAATATGGAAGTTGGACAGACGGAATGAAATCAGGAGTAAAAAACGCTTACGACTTTTACCATCTTGCAAACCCATATCTCGAAAAGATCCGCAAAGGAGAAGTTGGCACTAAGGAACTTGATGACAAAGTTCGCAGAGTGCTTAGGCTTATTTTCAGAACAACTATGGCACCTTCAAGACCTTTCGGCTCTTTTGCTACCGAAGAACACGCTTTGGCGGCAAGAGAAATTTCTGAAGAAGGTATCGTTCTTTTGAAAAACAGCACTTCTTTACTGCCAATTAACCCAAACAAGGTAAAGAAACTTCTTGTCGTTGGAGAAAATGCTGTGCATCCAATGACTATCGGTGGAGGTTCCTCTTCACTAAAAGTAAAATATGAAGTATCGCCATTACAAGGAATATTGGCAAGAGCAAAAGCCGCCGGTGTTGAAGTTATCTATAAAGAAGGATATGCCTCTCCTGCCGTTGCTGCTCAAGACGTTCCAGGTGCTGTTGCCCCTGATAAAAAATACAATCTTACAGACCTTAGAGCAGAAGCCGTTGAAGCCGCAAAATCTGCTGATATGGTTCTATTCATTGGAGGCTTGAACAAAAACGACGGACAGGACTGCGAAGGAAATGACCGTAAATCTTTGAACTTGCCATACGAGCAGGACCTCACAATCGCAGAAATTGCTAAAGCAAACAAAAATATTGCAGTCGTTATTATCAGCGGTAACGCCGTTGCAATGCCTTGGGTTAACAGCGTGCCTTCAATAATGGAATCCTGGTATAGCGGAACAGAGGCTGGCAACGCTCTTGCGAGAGTGCTTTTCGGCGACGTTAATCCATCTGGCAAACTGCCATTCACCTTCCCTGAGAAGTTGGAGCATGTAGGAGCTCACGCACTCGGAGAGCATCCTGGTGACAGCATAAATGTCAGATACAACGAAGGAATATATGTTGGCTACAGATATTCTGACAAGAAAAAACTAAAACCGCTATTCTCTTTCGGGCATGGACTTTCTTATACTAAATTTGAATATTCAGACGCAACAATCAGTAATAAGGAAATGACTGCCGACACAACATTGACTGTTTCAGTCAAGGTTAGAAACGCCGGTAACCGCGAAGGCAAAGAGGTTGTTCAACTTTATGTTGCCGACAAGAAATCACGTCTTGAAAGACCAGTAAAGGAACTTAAAGGCTTTAAGAAAATCAACCTTAAACCGGGCGAGGAAAAAGTTGTTAACTTTGTTATCGGCAAGGACGCTTTGAGTTACTATGACGATAAAGCAGGCAAATGGGTTGCAGAACCTGGCGATTTTGAAGCAATCGTAGGAGCATCCTCAACTGATTTGAAAGCAAAATTGAAATTTACTCTACGCTAAGCAAGCGTTTTTATAAAAGCAAACAGCCGAGGATTTTTTCCAAACCCTCGGCTGTTTTTATTTAAACAAGTCTGAAATTCCTATAGTCCCCACTTATCCTATAGTTCCTACTTCTCATTCTCCTTTCCTATCTTCTTAAACTGGAGTACAAGAAGCACGGTTGCTATTACGAACGCCAGAAAATCTGAAACTGGCATACTGTACCAAACGCCCTTGACACCAAAGAAATTTGGAAGGAAAATCAATCCTGGCAAGAAGAACAGCAATTGACGTGACAATGACAGAAATATAGCAGAAACCGCCTTTCCTATTGACTGGAAATATTGGGTTATCACAATCTGTGCCCCAACAACAGGAAACATAAGCAGACTAATTGTCAAGGCATCCACGCTCTTATCAATCATCTGAGGATCGTCGGTAAACATCTTAACAAGCAATTCGGGGATAAACAACCCACAAAGGCAACCAAAAGAAGTAACAGAAACACCCGCAGCAATACCATATTTTAAAGAATTCCTTACTCGCTGAATATTTCCCGCCCCAAAATTATAGCCGACGACAGGCTGCATTCCCTGGGCTATACCAAGAACAACCATAACAAAGAGCATCTGCATTCTATTTACAATGCCAAAAGCCCCTACATAATAATCTCCACCAAAGGTAAGAAGCCTGTTATTTATAAAAATAGCAATCAGACAAGCACATACATTCATAAAGAAAGGAGACATTCCAATACTTAAAATATTTTTGGCTATTCTCTTCCTAAGTTTGAAACACTCCCTTCTAAATCTTATATATGACTTTTTATCAAAAAAATGCCATAACACCCATGACATACCAACTACCTGTGAAAGGACAGTTGCTATAGCCGCACCATACATTCCCCAATCAAGCCAAAATATAAATATAGGAGCAAATATAATATTACAAACAACAGATAGCACCTGCGTTAACATAGCCTTTGTTGGATAACCTGTTGCCCTCATAACATTACTCAATCCTATCATTATATAAGAAATAGGACAACCTAAAAGAATGATTCTCATAAAGTCACGTGCATACGGCAATGTGTCACTGCTTGCTCCAAACGATATCAGAATATCGTCTAAAAATATCAGGTTAAAACCAGCAAAAAGGACTGAAATTATCAAACTGAGAATTGTCACATTTCCGAGAATATGCTCTGCACCATCCTTATCTTTCTGACCAAGACGAATGGAACAGATTGTCGCTCCTCCAACGCCTACCAATGTACAAAAGGCAATTAGCAAGTTCATTAACGGGAAAGTTACAGCAAGAGCGGATATTGCCAATGCTCCTACGCCGTGACCGATAAAGATACTGTCAATAATATTATAAAGTGACGTTACCGTCATTCCTATAATTGCCGGAAGGGAATACTCCAATAGTAATTTTCCTATCGGCTTAGAACCTAAAACATGCGGATCGCTGATACTGCTCATATCAAATTATTAAAACAGCACAAAATTACTGCTATTTGAGATATTATCAAAACTTAGCACTACCCTTTTTTATTCTTCAACGACATTACATTCTGAAGAAAAAAGGGATGCCTTTCGGCATCCCTAAAACAAAGATTATTTAAGTTGGATTGATTATTTAACCATAACCTTTAATGACTTACCGTCAACAACTACAACGTAAATGCCAGAAGCAACATTGAAAGTCTTTTCAGCGCTGTTTAGAGCAACTGCCTGACCATTTACATTATAGATTGAAGTAGCCTTAACGTCGCCAAGGATGCGGATTTCGCCTACACCACCAACAACGGCAACTGCGTTTTCAATAGTTTCAACGCCACCGTCAACTTTTGTCAAAGTTATTGTACCTGCCTCAAGATCAACAACGATATCGTATGTATTAGCAAGAACCGTATAAGAAGTGTCGCCATTCTTACCGATTTCTGCTGCAACGCCAGATGTAATTTCTGTATCAGTTACAGCAGGACCGTAACGGTTAGGATTTACTTCATCCCAATTTGCTGACAATACTGAAGTAAATGCGAAGTATGCATTACCGTTTTCATCACCTGGGTACAATTGACAACGTGTATATGTGTAAGTTGGAGCAGTAGCATCCTTATCCATTAGAAGACCTGTTGCTGGATCCCATTGTGTAATATCATCGATTGCTCCAATGATGTACAATTCATCTGGATATGTAGGAGCTGGAATAGTTCCTTGAACTGTGATTGTCATAGCCTTGTAATCAACTGTAACATCCCATTCTCCAGTATAAGGCATACGCATTGCGCCTCCGTCTTGAACCTTAACGATTGGCATTGTTGTGTTAACCTCAACGTTTGCATTATCTTGAGCGAAACCGTAACGTGCTGCATTAATTGCTTCCCATGAACCAATCTTTTCAGCAATTACAAAGTTTTGACCAACCTCTGTTACGTTAATCTTACCTGTGTAAACGCCTTCTGTTGTTTGAGTAAGAACTACACTCTTAGTAGCATCCCAAGCCAAATCGCTTACGTTACCAACAAGGTGAAGTTCTGCTGGTGTTGCAGGGCCTTCAACTGTAATGTTGAACTTAGAAGCAGCAGCAACAGTTGCAACGCCGCTTTCACGTGGCAATGAGTAAACTTGGAATTTTTCGCCTGAGTTACCTACTGCATACAAGTTGTCTGCAAAGTCCCATGCAATGTCGTTCATGTTTCTGCCCATGCCTTCGCAACGAACCTTCATAAGTTCTTTAAGAGCCGGCTTGCCGTCAACTGTCTTGTTAACTTCGAAGATACCGATGATACCTACAGAACCTGATTCACGGTTCAAGCCGATAGCAAGGCGAGTGAAGTCCTTATTGAATGCGATACCGCCGCCACCGTAGAATGTATTACCTTGGTCTGCTACCATAAAGTCGATTTCACCTGCTGCATTAACGTGTACCAATGTTGGTTCTGTGTCTTTTGCAGTTGCACGTGAGTTAGCATACCAGATACCACCTTCATTGTCATAAAGAACTGATGTTGAAGAGTGAGTGATTGTAAATTGACCTGACAATTGGTCGATATTCTTAGAAGGAGCAGCCTCCCAAGTCTTTGCTGTACCTAAGTTATATTCGTCTGTTCTATAGCCACCGTATGAGAATGCCATACCTGTCTTATTACCAGAAAGCATAAGGAGTTGTAGGTTTTCACCTTCACCCTTAACGTCGAAACCTACGTTTGGAGCAGCTATAAATTGACCATCCTCTGTAGTGATTTCATATTGTTCGTTTGGAGTACCCTTGATAACTTGTGTCCATTCAGCCTCCAAGTCTGCCGGGTTGATTTCATAAAGTGCAATACCATTGCCATTTTGACCAGAAACAAAAACACGACCGTCCTTAGTGATACGAACCTTACGTGGGTCATAAGAGCTCTTACCGCTATCAAATGTGCTTGGGAATGTTTGTCCGCCCTTGAATGCGTATGTACCAGCAGCATTCTTAACAGGGTTAATCATAGCGTCAAATACGTATAGGCCTTGACCTTCACCTGAACTGTGGTAACCAGTTTCCGGTGACGGCATTGCTTCTGTAACGTAAATGCGACCGAAGTTAGGACTTTCCGGGTTTTGGTCTATAGCAACTGATGCCGGGTGATAGAAACTGTATTCTTTAGAGAATTTGGCAGCCTCTGTCAAAGCAGCACTCTCAACAGCCACCTTAAATACGTTTGTTCCTGCTGGAAGATCCTTAACAGAAATTGTTGCTGTATTTTGGTTGTTTAGTTTGTCACCTATTGTTTCTGCAAGTGTTGTACCCTCTGCTTCGCGAACCATTGTATTGTTGTTCCAGATTTGAACCTTTACTGCTGTTGCAGGAGCATTCAAGCGATAAGTAACTGTAGCGTTTTCGCCTTCAACAGCTACGTTGATATCGTATGCGTAAGCATTCATTGCTGCCAAAGCAACTGGTGGAACCGGTTTTTCAAATGCGAGAGTATATTTTGCTACCAAGCGACCAGGAACATATTGATAAATGTTTGCTGTATATTCGTCAACTTTCTCGATTGACAAAGCGTTTCCATAAGGGCTTGATGCTGCAACGCTTTCTGCATGAGAGGCAAGTATAGCACCTGTTTCATCACAAACAATGAAGCCGTCTGCGTATGCAGTTCCAGAAGGATTAACTGTAATAATATTGCCATTCAGGATAACAGCGTCACCACCGGCTGTTGTTGATTGGCCTTCGCCTTTTGGAAGAGCCTTAAAACCTTCTGCTGTATATTGCCAGAAGGTGCCGTTTGTTCTTGCTGCCTTTGCAACAAATTCGTCAGCATTAGGGTCTGTTCCTATCGGTTGTGCGTGACCGTCAGAACCGCATTCTGCTTGACCTTCCCATAATTTGAACACTTTGCTCTTTGCTGCATCTTGCTTGCCTTCTGCTACGAAGATTTTTGCAATAGCGGTAGATTTTGCAGGTGTAACATAGAAAGCACCGCCTTCTGCACTCATAATGTTACCAGCGGCACGGCCAATAAAGTCCATACGACCAGCAACGGCACCTTCAGGCAATGTAACTTTCAACTCTTGCAATGCATTTCCACCTGCTGGCAAAATCATATAGTCAGTAGATGAAACGGCATTTGGGAAGCCTGTATTACCGAAAATATTTCCAGCATCATCACATCCTATACCAGTACCGGTCCAGCCTATTGCTGCTCCTTCTGCGTTTGTTACAGGGTGCTTGCCGTCCTTATCCCAATAAATAAGTTGTGGAACACTTTTGTCGTTTGTCCATACTTGACCATTTAGACCTACGCCCCAACGTGCGTTAGCAACTGCAGGAATATCCTCAGTGTACTTCCAGTCTTCTGTCAAAGTCGGATTCTGTGCAATTGCACTTGTGGATACCAATACCAATCCGCCAAGCGCCAATTTTAGTAATGACTTTTTCATAAAAGTTGAATTAAAGGTAAATATATCAATTATCTAAATCTTCACTTCATTTTAAAACTTTGTAAAGTTAGGAATTAATTTCACTTTTACAATATTTTTAACCTAATTTAAGTGCAGAAAAATATCATTTTTCAACAAATTTTAATCATAGTTGCAAACCTATGTTTTGCAATTATGCTGTTAAACATAGGTTTGTATATTTTCCAAAATTCAACTTTCTCAACAGCAGTAGAAAAAAGCAGAACAATCGCCAACAATTTTTGAACCTTTAAGCGACTGGTTTGTTTTACTAATGTCCGCAAAAATCAATACTCCACAGTGAAAATGAAAAAGACTGCGACGATATTGATTGGCATTCTGTGCTCTTTCTGCCTGTCTGCACAAACAGACGGGCAAGACTCTCTGAATATTACCAACAAAATTAATGAAGGTATACCTGTTGGTTGAATTAAATTAGTGAATACTTTACTTGACCAATTTTCCGAT